>NZ_JBHYVB010000061.1:29771-54193 GCF_042750115.1 Streptomyces sp. NPDC059455 | reverse complement strand
GGCGCCCGCGCCCTATTCGCCGCCCGCCCCGGGCCGGGGGGCGGGCGCCGCCCCGGGGGCGGGCGTGGGCGCGGGACCGGGGCCGGGTGCGGGCGCCGCCCCAGGGCCAGGGCCGGGGGCGGGCGCCGTCCCAGGAGCCGGTGTGGGCGCCGCCCCAGGGTCGGGCGTGGGCGCGGGACCGGGGCCGGGTGCGGGTGCGGGCGCCGCACCTGGCGCGGGACCGGGCGCGAGGGCCGTTCCCTCGCCGGGCGCGAGCGCCGGACCCCGCGCGGGCCGGTCCGCCTGGCCGCCCGCTCGGCCGGTCGCCCGACCGGCCGCTGGGCCGACCACCCGACCGGCCAACCATCTGCGCGCTCGGCCGACCGCCCGGCCGACCGCCCAGCTGGCCATCCGGCCGGTTGTCCGGCTGTCCGCCCGCCTGACCTCTCTACTGCCCGTACTGCCCGCCCGGCTGCCCGTCCGGCTGCCCGTCCGGCCGCCCCCTCGCCTCGCCCCCGGCGCCAGCCCCGCCGCGCCCACCAGCAGGTACGTCGCCCCCGCCGCGCCCGCCGCGACCAGGGCGTAGGAGCGGCCCTCCTGGGCGTAGTGGGTGACCACGGGCGTGGTCGCGTAGAGCAGGCCGGCCCACAGGCCCACCCGGGGGCGGGCGAGGCGGCAGCCCAGGGCGGCGACGAGGGCGGTGGCGGCCATGGCGGCGAGCACCGAGGGCAGACGCATGGTCACCTCGGAGGGCCGCAGGGCCAGGACCGGGTGCATCAGGAGGTAGTAGAGCCCGTGGACGGCGTCCACCGTGCCGAGCGCGTCGCGGATCTGAGGGAGGGTTCGCCGGGCCATCTGGTACGTCGCGGACTCGTCGCGCCACATCGTGCCCCGGTCCAGGCCCCACAGCCCCAGCCCGAGCATCACGGCCACCGGGAGCACGATCGCCGTCGGCGCGGAGATCCCATCACGCTTCCGCACCCTCACCCTCACCTCGCCCGCTCCACACGACAACAAAAGGCATAAATACGACTATTCGCCTACAGTGTGCAGTCAGAACGACTCATCCGCCGCGAAGGGCACGCGTCATGAACCGCCTCGGTATCGAAAGCCCCCGCGGTCTCGTGGCCTTCGCCGCGCTGACCGGGTGTCTGGTGACCATGGCGGTGGCGGCGCTCACCGGGGCCGGAGGGGTCTTCGCGGCCGCCGGACTGGCCGGGTGTGGCTGCGAGCTGCTGCTGCACCGCACCGCGCCGGGGCTGATGGCCCGTCTGGGGCGGCTCCACATGGGCGCCACGTCACGCTTCGAGTTCCGCTGCGTGCTGCTGCTCCTGCTGCTCGGCCGACTCCATGTCACCGGGCCCATCGGACTGGCCGCGGCCATGACGCTGGTGCTGTGTCTGCTCGCCGGGCAGGCCCTGCACGCCGCGCTCACCACCCTCATCCGACGCCGCCGCGCCCTCGCGGTCGCGGCCCGCAACATCGATCTGCGGCGACTGGACATCAGCGACCGGCCGCCCCGCAGACTCACCGAATGGCCCGGTCAGCGGATCCTGGTCTACGAGCTGTCCGCCCTGCTCGGGCTCACCGCGTCGCTGACGACCGGTGACGCCCGCTGGGTGGTGGCGGCGCTCACCCTCGCCGCCGGGTCCTCCCTGATCACGGTGGTGGCGCTCGTTCCGTATCTGGTCCGGGCCACCCGGCGGCTGCCCGGCGCCGCCGAGGTGCTGGCCGAGGTGGACGCCTGGCTGATCCATCACCGCCCCCGCACGGTGCTCTACTTCTCCGGCCCGCGCGACCGCGCCGACCAGGTCACCCGGTGGCTGGGGCCGGTGGCCGCGCTGCACACCCCGTCCCTGGTCATCCTGCGCGAACGGGAGCTGCTGGAGGCCCTGGAGCCGACCCCACTGCCGGTGCTGTGCGTGCCGAGCGCCGCCCATCTGTCGCAGCTGGACCTGAGCGGGGTGCGGGTGGCGCTCTACCCCGCCAACACCGGCCGGAACATCCACCTCCTGCGGATCCCCACCATGCAGCACGTCTTCCTGGCCCCCGGCGACGGCGACGAGACCGCCGCCGTCGATCCGTACAGCAAGGTCTACGACCAGGTGTGGGTCGCGGGCGAGGCGGGGCGCCGCCGCTATGTGCAGGCCGCGGTCGGTGTCGATGAGGCCGACATCGTGGAGATCGGCCGCCCCCAGCTCGACGGCCTGCGCGTCGCGGGAGCCGGCCATGCTCCCGCGCCCACGCCCCTGCCCACCGTGCTGTACGCGCCCACCCGTGACCTCACGGCGGGTGAGCCGATCGTCCAAGCGCTGCTGAAGAGCGAACGCCCGGTCCGGGTGCTCTACCGGCCGCATCCCCCCACCGGCCACCGCTCCCCCGAGGACCACGCCGCCCACCGCCATATCGTCGCCCTGATCCAGGCCGCGAACGAGCGGCGCGCCGCGGAGGCCCTCGCCGCGAACGCCGTTGGCAAGGGCACCTTCGCCGCCGACGCCCTCAGTGCGGACGCCCTCGCCGCCGAGGCCCTCGGCGGGGACGCCGTAACCCCGGACGCCTTCGTCGAAGAGCCCGAGGACGCCCAGGCCGCGCACACCGACACCCCGCACACCGACACCCCGCACACCGAAGCCCTCCGCACCGAAGCCCTCTGCACCGAAGCCGCCCGCCACCGCGCCGAGTTGGCCAAGCGCATCGCCGCGCTCGACGCCCGTCTGCGCCGGGCGGACGCCGACGAGGCCATGCTCACCAGAGACCGGGCCGCACCCGATCCGGCCCTGCTCACCGAGGCCGAGGGGCTGCGCCGGGAGTGGCACCAGGCCCACTGGGCGGCCTCACCGCCCTGGCTCCACCAGGTGATCGAGGGGGACACCCCCACCCTTCACTCCTGCTTCGACCAGGCCGATCTGCTGATCGGTGACCCCTCCGACGTGGTCGGCGACTTCCTCGCCACCCTCAAGCCGTACGCCCTCATCACCCCGGCGGGGCTCGGCGAGGAGGAGTTCCGGCGGCAGAACGTCATGGCCAGGGCGGCCTATCCGCTCGGTCCCGGGGCATCAGGAATGCAGAACCTCCTGCGCCCGCTCTTCGACCCCTCCCTCGACGAGCTGCGCGCCGCCCGCCACGAGGTGAAGGGGTTTCTCCTCGGCCCCGCCACACCACCGTCCATCCAGCGCTTCACCGACGCCGTCGACGCGCTCGCCGAGAAGGGAGAGGCGGTCGTCCGGCTGCGCGACCTCCACACGGCCTCGCCGCCCGGCGCCGGACGCTGGTCCATCACCCGGTAGCACGACATCCCCCACGCACGTCACGCGGTAACACGACATCCCACACGTACAGCACCCGGTAACACGACACCCCACATCTACGTCACCCGGTAGCAGCACTTCCCACACCCGGACCTCACCCCAGGCCCTCACCATGAGCTTCCACCCCAGGCCCCGCCCCCAGGAGCCCCCCACACGCCTCCTGAGCCCCCCGCACACCTTCCGGAGCCAGCATGCCGCGCAATCACCGCCCCGGCCCGCCTCCCCGTGTCAGCGTGATCGTCCCCGCCCGTGACGCCATGCCCGGAATCACCCGGGCCGTCACCTCCGCCATGGAGCAGACCCTCGGGCTCAGCCGCCTCGACATCATCGCCGTCGACGACGGATCGGCCGACGGCACCGCGGAGGAGCTGGACCGGCTCGCCGCCGGCTGCCCCTCGCTCCATGTGGTCCGCGACCCCCACCCCTGCCGCGGCGGCGCCGGCGGCCCCCGCAACACCGGACTGGCCCGCGCCACCGGCGACTTCGTCTTCTTCCTGGACGCCGACGCCCGGCTGGCACCCGACGCGCTGCGCCGCATGGTCGCGATGGCCGACCAGAACGGCACCGACGTGGTCCTGGGCAAGATGGTCTCCCCGGACGGGCGCGGCGTCCCCAAGGCGGTCTTCCGCCACAACCAGCTGCGCACCGACGTCCACAGCTCCCACGCCTACGCCAGCCTGGAGCCCTGCAAGCTGTTCCGCCGCTCCCTGATCGAACGGCTGCGGCTGCGCTTCCCCGCCCACCTCCGCCACGGCGAGGGCAAGCCCTTCACCGCGGCCGCCTATCTCAACGCCTCCGGGATCTCCGTCGTCGCCGACTACGACTGCTACCACCTGGGCCCGAACCCGGGCCGCGCCGCCCCCGGTCTCGCCGAGCGGGTCGAGGCCATGCGGCCGCTGTTCGAGACCGCCGCCCGGCACACCCGGACCGGTACCCGCCGCGACACGGTGATGCGCCACCACATCCGGCGCGAGCTGTGCCCGGCCCTGCGCGCGCTGCCGCGCGAGGACGAGACCGAGGTCCGCGAGCGGTTCCTGCCCGAGCTGCGCCGGTGGGCGCAGGCCCACTGCTCCGACGCGCTCTTCCCCACCCTCACCGCGCCCGAGCGGCTGATGGTCCATCTGCTGCGCACCGGCCGCTTCGAGGATCTGCTGTCCGTCGTGCGCAACACCAAGCGGGACGCCCGGTGCGGCCATCTGGTGGAGAAGGGCAGCGTCTACTGGCTGCACCCCTTCTTCCGCGACCCCGACGCCGAGGTCCCCGACGCCTGCTTCGACGTCACCGACCGGCTGCCGGTCCGGCACCATCTCGCGGGCGCCGGCTGGCACGGCCGCAGCACCCTGCGGGTGCGCGGCCGGGCGGCCATCGAGGGGCTGGCGGCCGACCCCGAGGAGGACCGCGCCGAGCTGGTGCTGCGCCGCCGCGAGGCGCGGGACGAGGTGCGGATCCCGGTGGAGGCCACGGCGGCGGAGGACCCCGCGCGGTTCGAGGCGGACGTGGACATCGCCACCGCCGACGGCGGCACACCGCTGCGCCCCGGGGTCTGGGACGTCTTCCTCGACGTCCGCGCCCAGGGCATCAGCCGCACCGTACGCTTCGGCAACCACCATGACGACCTGCTCGACATCGGCACCGCGCGCCGGGTGGTGGCCGCCGGGCCCGGGCTGCGCGCCCGGGTCACGCCGTACTTCACCAGCCCGTACCGCAACCTCTCCCTCGACATCGGCCCGGCCCCGCGCGGGGCGCCCTGCGAGGTGACGGAGGCCGTGTGGCATCCGTCGGACAAGGGCACCCTGGTCGTCGCCGGACGGCTGCTGCCGCCCGGCACCCCGGCGCGCGGGCGGGTGCTGCGGCTGCGGGCCGAGCACACCGACGGACGGGTCCACGACCATCCGGTGCGGTTCGCCGCGGGCCATCCGGCGGGCGCCTTCACCGCCCGGCTGCCGGTGCGGGACCTGGGCCGCGGCCGGTGGACGGTGACCCTGGCCGTCGTCGCCCCCGGCGACGACCAGGGCCCGGGGCGCACCGCGCCCGCCGCGCCCGTGCCGCCGCCCGCCCGGCTGCCCGGCGCCCGCTGGGTGCGGCGCGGCCGGCCGTACTACGCCAAGCCGCTCATGGGGCGCGGCGAGGTGACCCTGGAGCTGCGGGTGGCCCCGGTCCGGCTGCTCGCCGCCGTACGCAACCGGCTGGGGCTGAACTGACCGACGCCCGCGGCAGGCTGATCCCCTACCCGCCCCTTCCCGCGGCATCGATATCGGCATCGATATGCGGCGCGGCTCCGCCGCGTGCGGGACTCCGCCCCAGACCCCGGGGTCCAGGGGCGAAGCCCCCCCATCACTATGCGGCTCCGCCGCGTGGCCCGCCGGACGTGGCCACGCGACGCTCACCCTCCCAGCCGCCGCCGCACCCCCGTGACGACCTTGATCGGAGCCACCTCCAGGCCCAGGGCCCGCGCCGGGCCCAGGGCCACCGGCTTGGCGTAGTACGGACGCCAGCCGAAGCGGAGCCAGCGGGTGGCGGCCAGCCGGTCGAAGTACGGCACGATCGCGGTGCGGCGCGGCGCGTCCGCCCCGGGTCCTTCCATGATCAGCGTCAGCGTCCAGCAGCCCGTGCCCAGGCGGCCGATCGGCAGCCGGGCGGTGAAGACGGTCGCGGAGCCGCCCTGCTCAGTGCGCACCGGCACCTCGTGCACCGCGCCCGTCCCCGTCTCGGCGCGCAGCCGCAGCACCCCGCCGTCCCGCACCGCCTCCTCGGTCAGCCGTCCGCCGACCAGCAGCGTGCTGCGGGTGCGCCAGATGGTCCGGAGCACCTGGCAGGGCGGGTCGAGGGGATGGGCCACCTCGCCGACGTCGAGCGAGAGATTGCCGTACGGGGTGAAGTACGGCACCACCGTCACCGGACCCTGGGAGGTGGTGACGCGGCGCCGGGTGGGATGGGTGACCTCACCGCCCTCGCGGCGGTTGCCGAACCGCACCGTACGGCTGACGCCCTGGGCGCGGACGTCCAGGTAGATGTTCCACAGCCCCCGCTCCAGCGGGGCGCCGCCGTCCGCGGTGGCCGGGTCGATCTCGGCGGTGAAGCCCGCCATCTCGTACCGGCGCCCCTCGCCCGGCAGCGGATGGGCGGACAGGCACGGCGTGGTGGGCAGCCGGACCTCGGGGCGGTCGGCCCGGTACTTGCGCAGCACGATCTCGGTGGCCGGGTCGAGGGAGTCCACGTCCTCGACATACGCGTGCCCGGCCAGCCGCAGCACTCCGCCGTGCCAGCTCGCCGTCTCCAGGTGGTGCTGGACCGGCAGCCGGTCGGTCACGTCGAAGCAGATGTCGGGGACGGCGGCGGCGTGGTCGCGGAAGAAGGGGTGCAGCCAGTAGACCCGGCCCTTGTCGACGAGATGGCCGCGCCGCTCGTCCTGTCCGGCGTTCCGGGCCACGGTCAGCACATCGTCGAAGCGGTCGGCGCGCAGCAGATGGATCAGCAGCCGGTCGGGGGCGTCGAGCCGTTGGAAGAGCGCGTCGGTCACCCAGGTGCTCGCCCAGTGCCGGAACTCGGGGAAGAACCGCTCCCGCGCGTCCTGTTCGCTCTCGCGGGGCAGCAGGGCGCGCAGCGGACCGCACAGCTCCCACTCCACATGGCGGCGCATGATCTGGTCCCGGCGCGGGCCCGGCTCCAGATAGCGGGCCACGGTCTCGAAGCACAGCCGGGTGCCGTCCATGCGGTGGGCGAGATCGGCGGCGGTGAGGGTGAGGTTGGTGCGGTTCTCGCGGTAGCGGACGTAGTAGCAGTCGTAGTCGGCGACCCCCGAGATACCGGAGGCGTTGAGGTAGGCGGCCGCGGTGAACGGCTTGTCCTCGCAGTTGCGGTAGGGCGGGAAGCGCAGCTGCAGCCGCTCGATGAGGGAGCGGCGGAACAGCTTCCACGGGCCCAGGGTCAGATAGGCGTGGGAGGAGAAGATGTCCGTACGGGGCTGATTGCGCTGGAAGACGGCCCGGGGCACGGCCCGTCCGCCCACGGAGGCGATCTTGCCGAGGACGATGTCGGTGCCGTGGGCGTCGGCCATGGCGACCATGCGGCGCAGCGCGTCCGGGCCCAGATAGTCGTCGGAGTCGAGGAAGAAGACGAAGTCGCCCAGGGCGTGGTCCAGCCCGGTGTTGCGGGGGATGCCCGCGCAGCCGGAGTTCTCCTGGTGGATGACGTGGAGCGTGTGGCAGGTGCGGGCGAGCCGCTCCAGCTCCTCGCCGGTGCCGTCGGTCGAACCGTCGTCCACCGCGATGATCTCGACCCGGTCCGGGCCCAGGGTCTGGTCCATCGCGGAGGTGACGGCCCGGGTCAGCTCCGGCAGGGCGTTGTAGGCGGGGATGATCACACTGACACGAGGTCGGGACAGAGCGGGCATGACGGCCTCCTGACTCCGGGCTCTCGACGGGGCGGGGTCGGGGTCACTCGGCGGACCGGCGGCGGTCCGGGGACCACGCGGCGGATCGGCCACGCGGCGGATCGGTCACGCGGCGGATCGGTCACTCAGTGGTGAGGACGCCGCCGCGCGGCCCCGCCGGGGCGCTGTCCGCCAGGGGCCGCGGCTGTGGTGTGGGGGCGAGCGGGAGCTCGATGTCCTGGCCCAGCATCAGGGCCCGCACCACCCGCTCGGCCGCGTGGCCGTCGTCGAACCGACCGAAGCGGGCCCGGAAGGCGGTCCGCAGCGCGGTCGCGTCCGCGTCGCACCAACGGCCCTCGCGGAAGACCTCGACCAGCTCCCGCTCGCTGCGGGCGACGGCCCCCGGGGTCTCGCCGGGAGATCCCGACAGCAGGTCGAAGTAGACGCCGCGGGAGGAGCGGTAGATGTCCCAGTCGTCGGCGTAGATCACGACGGGTCGGTCCAGCAGGGCGTAGTCGAACATCATCGACGAGTAGTCGGTGATCAGCGCGTCGGCCGCCAGGCACAGCTCCTCCACCGACCGGTGGCGCGAGACGTCGATCACCGACCCGGCCGCCTGGAGCCGGGCCAGATCGTCATCCGGCCGGTAGGAGTAGTGGGCCCGCACCAACAGCGTCGTCTCCGGGCCGAGTTCGCGGCTGAGCCGCTCCAGGTCCAGCCGGGGGGTGAACCCCTTCTGGTAGTCGCGGAGGGTGGGCGCGTAGAGGAGGGCGGTGTTCCCGGCCGGGATTCCCAACTCCGCACGGATCCGCCGGATGTCCGCCTCGGTCGCGGTGAAGAAGACGTCATTGCGCGGATATCCGTATTCCAGCAGCCGGTACGCGGCGGGGTAGACCCGCTCCCAGATCTGGCTGGAGTGCGGATTGGAGGAGAGCGCGAAGTCCCAGCGGTCGATGCGCTTGAGCAGATTGCCGAAGCTCATCCCGCCCGCGGCGGCGGGATAGCGCTGCTGGTCCAGGCCCATGCATTTGAGCGGGGTGCCGTGGAAGGTCTGCAGATGCACCGTGCCCGGCCGCTTCACCACCTCATTGGGGAAGTTGACATTGTTGATGAGGTATTTCGCGCGGGCCACCGTGCGGTAGAAGTCGCGGGTGCCGGTGACGACGTAGTCGACGCCTTCCGGAAGGGTCTCGATCTCCGACTTCTTGACCGCCCACACCCCGTGGATCTCCGGCGCCAGCTCCCGCGCCTTCGCATAGATCGCCCCCGGATTGCACAGCACCCCCCGGCCCCAGTACGCGGAGTAGACGGCCAGCTGGGGGTCGACCGGACGCTGCCGGTGCAGCCGGTACAGGCCCTGCTTGGCGCGTGCCGCCAGCGGCGGCCGGACGGTCCGGCGCAGCTTGCGGGCCCCGGCGGCCGCCCGTACGGCCAACTCGTGCTCGCGATAGCGGAGGAAGGAGCCGGACGCCAGCGCCTCGAAGCGCCACCGCCCCTCGACCGGCGGGGTGAACCCGGCCGGGAGATGGGCGCGGTACCACTCTGCGGCCCGGGCGAAGAAGCGCGGCCGGTCCGCCGTCGCCACCCGGGACGTCCGGTCCAGGCAGAACAGGAAATGCGATACGGCCCGCTCGAAGAGCAGCGGGCGCAGCGGATCCAGCTGCGGCCGGTCGTCGAGGAAGTGGAAGAGCCGGGCGTACTGCTGGAAGATGATGAAGTGCTTCTCGCCGGGGCTTCCCGTGCTGGCCCCGACCCGCCGCTGCCGGTATTCCAGGCCCACCAGATCCACACAGGCTATTCGCCGCGCGGTGAGCATCGTCTTGTACGAGAGCAGGGCGTCCTCGTAGATGCCCTCGCTGAACGCGAAGCCGTGGCGGATGTAGAAATCCCGGTGGTAGACGCGATTGGACGACATCGCGAAGAGCCGCAGGAATTCCGGGCGTTCGACGGCGGAGAAGACATCGGTGCCCGCCGAGGCCAGCAGTTCCCCGAAGATGCTGGGGGCCCGGCGCTCCGACCAGTAGGTGCGCACGTGGTTGAAGTAGAGGATCTCCGGGTCGTGGGTGAGGGCGAGCCGGTCGGCGAGGCCCTGGAGGGTGCCCGGGGCGAGGGTGTCATCGCCGTCCAGGAAGAGCAGATAGTCCCCGCTCGCCCGCTCCACCCCGGCGTTACGGGCCCGGCCCGGCCCGGAGTTGACCCGCTGGTGCACGGGCACGACCCGGCTGTCGCGCGCCGCGTACGCGTCGATGATCGCGCCGCAGTGGTCCGGTGAGCGGTCGTCCACGGCGACCACCTCGAGGTCGGGGCACGACTGCGTCAGCACGGAGTCCAGGCAGGCGCCCAGATAGCCCTGGACGCGATAGGCGGCGATGACGATGGTGAAGCGGGGCATAAGGCTCCTCGGGACGCGGTGGCGGTTCGAGGCGCGAAGCACTCACTGACCACCCACGCTAGGTGGGTTCGTCCCGGTATGCCCGCTCGGTCGTTGGAGGGGCGCCCAAGCGGGTGACAAACGCCCCCGGCGGACATGAAGTCCACCGGGGGCGCGTTGAGCTGCTTTTTGAGGGCTCGGTTCTCCCCCAGCTACCGCTGGGAGGTGCCCCCGCCGGGGCGCCTTAGCCTCCCCCAGCTACCGCTGGGAGGTGCCCCCTGTCGACGGTCGACCGTGCTCGGCCCCTCGTTCCTCGGGGCCTGCGCGCGCTCTCCCTTACGACAGCGACGCGCCCCTTTGGCTCACTCGCGGCCGACCGCGTCAGCTGTGGGTGCGCAGCAGCGTCCGCATCGTCCGCATCGCGACCGACAGATTGGCCAGGTCGAAGGTCTCCGACGACTGGATCTCATCGAGCGTGGTGCGGGCCCGCTGCAGGAGCGCGGCGTTCTTCTCCTCCCACGCCTTGAAGCGCTGCTCGGGCGTGAAGCCGCCGTTGCCCACCGACAGCACATCGGCGGTCAGGGCGGCCTGGGCCGCGTACAGGTCCTCGCGGATGGAGACCCGGGCCATGGACTGCCACCGGTCCGCGCGCGGCAGCTCGATGATCCGGTCCATCAGCTGGCTGATCCGCAGCCGGTCGGCCAGGTCGTAGTAGACCTCGGCGACCGCCAGCGGGTCCTTGCCGGTGCGGTCCGCGATGGCCACGATGTCCAGCGTCGGGAAGGCCGAGGAGAAGCCCGCCACCCGGGTGGCCAGGTCCTCCGGGACATGCGCCCCGATCAGGTCGTCGTAGATCCGCTGGTACCACTCGATGTCGGAGCCGCGCAGCAGCTTGGGCAGCTGCGCCCGGACCGTGCTGACCCGCTCGCCGAAGAAGTCGATCGTCTCGGCCAGCTCCAGCGGCTGCGGCCGGTTGTTCAGCAGCCAGCGGGTGCCGCGCTCGACCAGCCGGCGCGAGTGCAGCCGCATCCGGGTCTGGATGTCGGCGTCGACGACCGTGTCCAGCGCCTCGACCTCGTCCCACACCTGGTTCAGCTCGAAGATCGCGCGGGCCGCGGTCTGGGCGCGCACGACCTCCTCGGTGGAGGCCCCGGTCTCCTCCCGCATTCGGTGCAGGAAGGTCGACCCGGCGGTGTTGACGGTGTCGTTGACCAGCACCGTGGTGATGATCTCGCGCCGCAGGGCGTGGCCGTCGATGTGCTCGGGGAACCTCTGCCGCAGCGCCTGCGGGAAGTACGCGTGCAGCAGCCGCTGGAGGTACGGGTCGTCGGGCAGCCCGGTGGTGATCAGCTCATCGGCCACCGTGATCTTGACGTAGGCCAGCAGCACGGCCAGCTCGGGCTGGGTCAGCCCGCGCCCGGCGGAGAGCCGCTCGCGGATCTGGCGGTCGGTGGGCAGGAACTCCAGCGCCCGGTCCAGCCGCCCCTCGCGGCCCAGGCGGCGCATCAGCCGCTGGTGGGCGTGGAGCAGGCTGGAGGACTGGACGATGGAGTTGGCCAGCGCCACGTTCTGCGCGTAGTTGTTGCGCAGCACCAGCGCGCCGACCTCGTCGGTCATCTCGGCGAGCAGCTTGTTGCGCTGCTTGAGGGTGAGGTCGCCCTCGGTGACCAGGGCGTTGAGCAGGATCTTGATGTTCACCTCGTGGTCGGAGGTGTCCACACCGGCGCTGTTGTCGATCGCGTCGGTGTTGATCCGGCCGCCGTTGGTGGCGAACTCGATCCGGCCGAGCTGGGTCAGCCCCAGGTTGCCGCCCTCGCCGACGACCTTGACCCGCAGATCCTGGCCGTCCACCCGGATCGCGTCATTGGCCTTGTCGCCCACATCGGCGTGCGACTCGGTGGACGCCTTGACGTAGGTGCCGATGCCGCCGTTCCACAGCAGGTCCACGGGGGCCTTGAGGATCGTCTTCATCAGATCGGCCGGGGTCATCTTGGCGACCCGCTTCTCGATCCCGAGCGCGGCCCGCACCTGCGGGGTGATCGGGATGGCCTTGGCCGTACGGGGGTGGATGCCGCCGCCCGCCGACAGCAGCTCGGTGTTGTAGTCCTCCCACGAGGAGCGCGGCAGCTCGAACAGGCGGCGGCGCTCGGCGTAGGAGGTGGCCGCGTCCGGGTTGGGGTCCAGGAAGATGTGCCGGTGGTCGAAGGCGGCGATCAGCCGGATGTTCTCGCTCAGCAGCATCCCGTTGCCGAACACGTCACCGGACATGTCGCCGACGCCCACGACCGTGAAGTCCTGGGTCTGGGTGTCATGGCCCAGCTCGCGGAAGTGGCGCTTGACCGACTCCCAGGCGCCGCGGGCGGTGATGCCCATGCCCTTGTGGTCGTATCCGGCGGAGCCGCCGGAGGCGAAGGCGTCCCCGAGCCAGAAGCCGTACGCCTGCGCCACGTCGTTGGCGATGTCGGAGAAGGTCGCGGTGCCCTTGTCGGCGGCGACGACGAGATAGGTGTCGTCCCCGTCGTGGCGGACCACGTCCTTCGGCGGCTCGACCTGCCCGGCGACCAGGTTGTCGGTGATGTCGAGCAGACCGGAGATGAAGGTCTTGTAGCAGGCGATGCCCTCGGCCATCCAGGCGTCGCGGTCCACGGACGGGTCCGGCAGCCGCTTGCCGACGAAGCCGCCCTTGGCACCCACCGGCACGATGACCGTGTTCTTCACCATCTGCGCCTTGACCAGGCCGAGGATCTCGGTGCGGAAGTCCTCACGCCGGTCGGACCAGCGCAGGCCGCCGCGCGCGACCTTGCCGAACCGCAGATGCACACCCTCGACCCGCGGCGAGTAGACCCAGATCTCGTACGCCGGGCGGGGCGCGGGCAGATCCGGCACGGCCTGCGGGTCCAGCTTGATCGACAGATAGTCGTGCGGCTTGTCGTGGGCGTTCTTCTGGAAGTGATTCGTGCGCAGGGTGGCCTTGATCAGGGTGAGGAAGGAGCGCAGGATGCGGTCCTCGTCCAGCGAGGCCACCTGGTCCAGCGCCGCGTCCAGCTCCTCCAGCAGGGCGTCGGTCAGCTCCAGCCCCGCCCGCTGCCGCTCCGGCGACATCCGGGCCTCGAAGAGGGAGACCAGCAGCCGGGTGGTGTGCACATTGTTACGGAGGGTGTCCTCCATGTACGACTGGCTGAAGGTGGACCCGGCCTGCCGCAGGTACTTGGCGTAGGCCCGCAGCACCATCGCCTGCCGCCAGTCCAGCCCCGCGCCCAGCACCAGCTGGTTGAAGTCGTCGCTCTCGGCCTGGCCGGTCCACACCGCGGCGAACGCGTTCTGGAAGCGCTCACGGGCGTCGTCGGCCAGGGCCTCGCCCTCGCGCAGCGGCAGCCGCAGCCCGAAGTCGTAGATCCAGGCGGTGGTCTTGTCCGAGCAGCGCAGCTCGTACGGGCGCTCGTCCACCACCTCGACGCCGAGGGTGTTGAGCACCGGGAGCACCGCGGACAGCGAGATCTGGGCCCCGGCCCGGTAGATCTTGAAGCGGCGCTCGGCGTGGGCCGCGCCCACCGGCTCGTAGAGGCTGAGCGCGAAGTCCTTCTCGCCGTCCTTCAGCCGCTCCAGGTGCTGGAGGTCGGCGACGGCGCCGCGCGGAGTGTGGTCCGCCTTGTAGCCCTCGGGGAAGGCGTGCTGGTAGCGGCGGAGCAGCTCGGCGGCGCGCTCCTCGCCGACCTCGGAGACCAGCGCGTCGGTGAAGCCGTCGGCCCAGGAGCGGGCGGCCTCGATCAGCCGGCCCTCGATCCGCTCCACATCGGAGTCGGTGAGGTCGGGCAGCTCGGTGCCCGGCTGGACGCGGACCACGAAGTGCAGCCGCGAGAGCACCGATTCGGTGTGCAGGGCGGTGAAGTCGACCGGCGGACGGCCGCTCAGCTCCTCCAGCAGGATGTCGGTCAGCCGCAGCCGCACATCGGTGGTGAAACGATCGCGCGGAAGGTAGACCAGCGCGGAGTAGTAGCGCCCGTACTCGTCCTGGCGCAGGAACATCCGCAGCCGGCGGCGCTCCTGGAGGTAGAGCACGCTGGTGGCGATCGAGCGGAGCTGGTCGACCGGGGTCTGGAACAGCTCGTCGCGCGGGTAGGTCTCCAGGATCTGCAGCAGGTCACGGCCGTCGTGACTGTTGGCCCGGAAACCCGCGCCCGCGAGCACCTCGTCGACCTTGCGGCGGATCACCGGCACCCGGCGCACCGACTCGGTGTACGCGGCGGACGAGAACAGCCCCAGGAAGCGGCGCTCGCCGATCACATTGCCCTCGGCGTCGAACTTCTTCACACCGATGTAGTCGAGGTACGAGGGGCGGTGGACGGTGGCGCGGCTGTTCGCCTTGGTCAGCACCAGCAGCTTGCGCTCGCGCGCCTTGGCGCGGGCGTCGGCCGGCAGCCGGTTGAAGGCCTGGGACACCGGGGTGCCGGGGCCCGCGTGGGCGCTCTCGTCGGCGTCCTTGTGCTGCGGGTCGGAGCGCAGGATGCCGAGACCGGTGCCGGGCACCGCGGTCAGCGCGTCCTCCTCGCCACCGGCCTCGGTGGGAACCTGCGTCAGCTCGTACTCGCGGAAGCCGATGAAGGTGAAGTGGTCGTCCGCGAGCCAGCGCAGCAGCTCACGGGCCTCCTCCACCTCCTCCTCGCGGACCTCGGCGGCCTTCGGCTCGTCCGGCAGGCCCTCGGCGATGCGCAGCGCGGAGTCGCGCATCTTCTCCCAGTCCTCGACGGCCTCACGGACATCGGACAGGACGCGCAGCAGATCGGCGGTGATCTGCTTCAGATCGCCGCGGTCGGTCTCGCGATCGGTCTCGACATGGATCCAGGACTCCACGACCGCGTCATGCGGCAGCTTCTTCCTGTTCCTGGCCGGGCCGTCCGGGGAGACGTTGAGCAGCTCGATCAGCTTGCCGGTGATGTCACGGCGCACGATCACCTGCGGATGGATCACGACATGGATGCCGCGCCCCTGGCGGGTGAGCTCATTGGTGACCGAGTCGACCAGGAACGGCATGTCGTCCATGACCACCTCGACCACGGAGTGGCTGCAGGTCCAGCCGTGCTCCTCGACGGTCGGGGTGTGCACCCGGACGTTCGCCGTGCCCTGCGGACGCACCTCGGCGAGCCGGTAGTGGGAGAGCGCCGCCCCGAAGACATCGACCGGGTCACGGTCGGCGAGGTCCTCGGGAGGCGTGTGCAGGTAGTAGTGCTGGAGGTATGCGGTCAGGGTCTCCGGTCCTGGGCCCTGCACCGGTTGACCCCCGGCAGGGCTGTTCTCAGCGACCCGGGCGGCCCGTTCGAGCAACTCGGCCTTGGCTTCGTCCAGCTTGGTCTGCATGTCCTCTGGCTCCTGTCGCGCGCCGTTGCGTGACATCGATGGCGGTGGCATGACGCCGCGACGCGAAAAATCCGGTCGTGAACGACGGTATGCCGGTTCGGGAAAAGGCCGGGGTGTACTCGGCCGTAAGTGACCAAGAACCCATGTGCCACGGGTCAGCGGCGGCTCGGGCCCGGCCCTGGTGGGGCGCCGGGCGCGGAGCGAGGGCCTCGTTGCCCTCACGGACTATCGCGCTGATCACGCAGTAAGGCTATCGCTCCACCCCAGGGGGTCGTCATGAGCCGTTCGTGTACAAAACCGAGCCCTGAAGTTTGACGAAATGGACAGCGACCGGGAGGGGCGCACGCGCCGATGATGCGCCGCCCATGCCCCCTTGGCAAAGCGTGGCCGCGGATGCACCGTGATCTGGACGGTGGTAAGCACGGTGGTAGGCGTGGACCTGGAGGTGCGTGGCATGGCTGCGAAGATCCTGCTGGTGACCGGCGACGCGGCCGAATCGCTGGAGGTGCTCTACCCGTACCAGCGGCTGCGCGAGGAGGGGTACGAGGTCCATATCGCGGCCCCGAGCCGCAAGACGCTGCGCCTGGTGGTCCATGACTTCGAGGAGGGCTTCGACACCTACACCGAGAAGCCGGGCTATACGATCCCCGCCGACCTGGCCTTTTCCGAGGTGGACCCCGGGCAGTACACCGCCCTGGTGATCCCGGGCGGCCGGGCCCCGGAGTATCTGCGGAACGACCCCGAGCTGCGCAAGATCTGCAAGGCGTTCTTCGACGCGGACAAGCCGGTGGCGCAGATCTGCCACGGCCCGCTGCTGACGGCGGCCGTGGGCGGCCTGAACGGGCGGCGGGTCACCGCGTATCCGGCGCTGGAGCCGGACATGCAGGCGGCGGGGGCGGACTACCAGGACGCGGAGGTCGTGGTCGACGGCACGCTGATCTCGTCGCGGGCCTGGCCGGACCATCCGGCGTGGATGCGCGAGTTCCTGGCGGCGCTGCGGTCGAAGGCGCCGGTGGTGTGAGGGCGCCGGTGGTGTGAGGGCGGCGGTGGTGTGAGGGCGGCGGTGGTGTGAGCGTGGCGGTGCGGCCCCGGGGGCACTCGTCTCACCCGGCTCACCCGGCTCACTCGTCGGCCATGCGCTCGGCCTCCCGTACGGCCTCCTCGAGCGTGTCCACGACCGGCACCCCGGCCGCCTCCAGGCTGGTCCGGCTGTGCGAACCGCCCGTGTAGAGCACGGCCCGCGCCCCCACATGCCGCGCCGCCACCGCGTCGTCCAGGGCGTCCCCGATCACCACCATCCGCTGCGGCGGCAACCCTTCGAGCGCGGCGATATGGCGCACCATCTGCTCGGCCTTGCCGGTGTTGCTCTCCCCTGTGCGACCGTCCACCCGGACGAAATGGCGCTCGATGCCATGCGTCCGCACCAGGGGGAGCAGATACTCATGCGGGGCCAGGGAACACAGCGACTGGGTGAGGCCTGCCTGCTGCCACTCGGTGAGCAGCTGCCGGGCGCCGATCGCCAGCCCGGCGGTCTCGGCCAGCGCCCAGTAGTGCCGGTGGAACGCCTCGTCCATGACCGCCCACTCCTCGTCGGTGGGCAGCCGCCCCATCAGCCGCTCGTAGAAAAGGGGCACCGGGACGCAGTACAGGTCGCGATAGCGCTCGATGGTGATCGGCGGCAGCCCGATCTCCTGGAACGAGGCATTCGTCGCCGAGATCACGGCGTCGATGTCGTGGAGCAGCGTGCCGTTCCAATCCCAGACGAGGTGCGTCACGTGGTTCTTCCCCATCCCACGACCGTACCCGGAGGGTCGGACAGCGGGCATCACTCGATCAGATTGGGGATCTCCTGGGTGGCGTACCAGAGCAGTTCGTGGTCCTCGGCGCCGTCCACGGTGAACTGCGCGTCGTCGTCACCGAGGTCCGCCGCGCCCAGCGCGTCGGCGGCCGCGGCGATGTCCCGCTCGGCGTCATCGGCGTCCAGGTGCACGGCGGCGGCCTTAGCGAGCGGTATGGCGGCCTCGATCCGCACCTCGCCCAGCGCGGACTGGTCCAGCCCCCGGTCCGGATCGGCGACCGCCTGCCCGTCGGGCACGTCCACGGCCACCACGACCCGACGGCGGGGCGCCCGGGGGTCGACGGCGAGCAGCCGCAGCGACGCCTGTGCGGCCCGGCTCAGCGCCGCGTACTCCAGCTCCTCGATGTCATCGGACACATACCACTCGCGGAGCGCCGGGGTGACCGCGTAGGCGGTCAACGGCGTCGGCCCCAGGCGGCCCTCCTTGTACGCCTCGGCGAGACCGGAGAGGGTCAGGGGGACGTAGACGCGCATGGCTGCCGCTTTCATCAGAGACCAATAGGCCCCCAGCATACGATCGCCCGTCCCCTCGCCCGAGCCTTCCGCGAAGGGCCGCTGGTCCCCTTTCGGGGGACAGGGGCCGACGGGGCCGTACGAAGACGAGACCGAGCCGCGCTCGAGCCGATGACCGGGACCGACGATCCGCCACATGCCCCGGATAGGTGAACCGCGGCGCCGACCGCGGCCCCGGGTCAGGCGCATTGCGGACCCCGAAAACCCACCGGTAGAAGACTCTCCGACGAAAGCTACCGCCCGGTATTCGGCCGGGCCACGGAGAACGGGGCGAGCGGCATGAGTGAGGGCGTCCGGGCGACGGACCGGTCCACGAACCGGGCCACGACGGCTGGGGAGGCCGTACGACGGCGCGGCGGCAGGCCAGGGCGAAGCGGCCCACCCGGCCGCAAAGACCCCCGCCGCCCCCGCACTACCCCCACAACAGCGACACCCCGCACAACGGCCACACCACCCACAACAGCACCACCCCAGACACCCCACACAACGGCCGCACGGCGCAGCGCGACAGCACGCACCACGGCCACACCACCCACAACAGCGGCACCCCACACGTCGGCCACACCACCCACAACAGCACCACCCCAGACACCCCACACAACGGCCGCACGGCGCAGCGCGACAGCACGCACGACGGCCGCACCACCCACAACGACGCCACCACACAGCGCCACACCGCCTGCCCCCGCCGCGCCGCCGCGCAGGACGGCCGCCCTGGGCATCACACCGCCTGCCCCGGCCGCGCACCGTGCGCCCACCGCATCCCGCGCCGCGGCCGTATCGCGGTCCGCGGCGGCTGCCGCGGCGTGGCGGGAGCGGGATCGGCTGCCGCGCTACTGGTTCGCCAACCGGCTGGTGCTCACCCTCAGCGGTCAGCGCCCCGTCCACACCCTCCTCGGGCACGCCCTCCCGGCCGCCTACGACCAGCTGATCGAGCTCGCCCCGCGCGCCCCGCTGCGCCCCGCCGGAGAACGGGCCACAGCGCCCCTGGTGCGGCGCTGTGGCGAGTACCAGCCCCGGCATGGGGTGATCGAGGCGTTCGCCCGGATCACCTCCGGAGACCGGCTCACAGCGCTCGCGTTCCGGCTCGAGCTCGGCGCCGACGCCCGCTGGCGCTGCGCCGCGATCGACCTCGGCCCACTCGGCCAGGCGGTGTCCGACGGGTCGTGATGCCTGCGTCGGGCTGCGCCCCTGTCACGCGGCGGAACCGCACACCGATGCTGCGGCCAATCCAGCCCCTCCGGCGTTTGAGGAGCGGGGTCCAGGGGCGGAGCCCCGGCGGGGCCCGGGGCCGGGCCCCGGTTTCGGGAAGGGGCGGGTAGGGGAAAGTTCCGCCGGACGCCCACGCCCACGCCCACGCCCACGCCCACGCCCACGCCCACAACCACAACCACAACCACAACCACAACCACAACCACAACCACAACGCGACGGGCCGGGGTGCCGCACTCTCGCGCGGCGCCCCGGCCCGTTCATCCCAGCCCGGTCACTACTTCTTGCGGCGGCGGCCCTTCTGCGCCTTGCGCCGCTCCGCCCGGGTCAGCCCATCGGCCTCCGACCGCGGCGGCGGGGGCGTCTCACCGTTGGGGAAGTCGCCCTCGACGACGCCGCCCTCTCCGTCCACCGTCGGCGCGGAGAAGTGCAGCCGGTCCGGCCGCTGCGGGGCCTCCAGGCCCTTGGCGCGGATCTCGGGGCGGGCCGAGGAGCCCGCGGACGGCGCGCCCGCCGGCACCGCGTCCTGCACGTCCTTCTCGAGGGCGACCGGCTCCTCCGACTCCTCGACCGGGACCTCCTCGACCTGCTGCTCGACCTGGACCTCCAGGTTGAACAGATAGCCGACGGACTCCTCCTTGATGCCCTCCATCATGGCCTGGAACATGTCGAAGCCCTCGCGCTGGTACTCGACCAGCGGGTCCTTCTGGGCCATCGCGCGCAGCCCGATGCCCTCCTGGAGGTAGTCCATCTCGTAGAGGTGCTCGCGCCACTTGCGGTCCAGGACGGAGAGCACGACCCGCCGCTCCAGCTCACGCATGATCTCGGAGCCCAGCTGCTCCTCGCGCGACTCGTACTGCTGGTGGATGTCGTCCTTGACGGACTCCTCGATGAACTCGGCGGTGATCCCGGCGCGGTCGCCGGCCTCCTCCTCCAGCTCCTCGACGGTCACGCTGACCGGGTAGAGCTGCTTGAAGGCGTTCCACAGCCGGTCCAGGTCCCACTCCTCGGCGAAGCCCTCGACCGTCTCCGCCCGCACATAGGCCTCGATGGTGTCGTTCATGAAGTGGCCGACCTGGTCCTGAAGGTTCTCGCCCTCCAGGACGCGGCGGCGCTCGCCGTAGATGACCTCACGCTGGCGGTTGAGGACCTCGTCGTACTTCAGGACGTTCTTACGGGTCTCGAAGTTCTGCTGCTCGACCTGCGACTGGGCGGAGGCGATGGCCCGCGTGACCATCTTGTTCTCGATCGGGACGTCGTCCGGGACGTTCGCCATCGCCATGACGCGCTCGACCATCTGCGCCTTGAACAGCCGCATCAGATCGTCGCCGAGGGAGAGGTAGAAGCGGGACTCGCCGGGGTCGCCCTGACGGCCGGAGCGGCCGCGCAGCTGGTTGTCGATCCGGCGCGACTCATGGCGCTCGGTGCCCAGCACATACAGCCCGCCGAGCTCCTTGACCTCCTCGAACTCGGCCTTGACCGCGGCCTCCGCCTTCTCCAGGGCGGTGGGCAGCGCGGCGGCCCACTCCTCGGAGTGCTCCACCGGGTCCAGACCGCGCTGGCGCAGCTCGGCCTCGGCGAGGTCGTCGGGGTTGCCGCCGAGCTTGATGTCGGTGCCGCGGCCCGCCATGTTGGTCGCGACGGTCACGGCGCCCTTACGGCCGGCCTGGGCGACGATCGTCGCCTCCCGGTCGTGCTGCTTGGCGTTGAGCACCTCATGCGGCACTCCGCGCTTGGCGAGCTGCTGGGAGAGGTACTCGGACTTCTCCACGGAGGTCGTGCCGACCAGGACCGGCTGGCCCTTGGTGTGCTTCTCGACGATGTCCTCGACCACCGCGTCGAACTTCGCGACCTCGGTGCGGTAGATCAGGTCGGACTGGTCGAGCCGGGCGAGGGGGCGGTGGGTCGGGATCGGGACCACACCGAGCTTGTAGATCTGGTGGAACTCGGCGGCCTCGGTCATCGCCGTACCGGTCATGCCGGAGAGCTTGTCGTAGAGGCGGAAGAAGTTCTGGAGGGTGATCGTGGCGAGCGTCTGGTTCTCGTCCTTGATCTCCACCCCTTCCTTCGCCTCGATGGCCTGGTGCATGCCCTCGTTGTAGCGGCGGCCCGCGAGGATACGGCCGGTGTGCTCGTCAACGATCATGACTTCGCCGTCCATGACGACGTAGTCCTTGTCGTTCTTGAAGAGCTCCTTGGCCTTGATCGCGTTGTTGAGGTAGCCGACCAGCGGGGTGTTGACCGACTCGTAGAGGTTGTCGATCCCCAGCCAGTCCTCGACCTTGGTGACCCCGGACTCATGGATGCCGACGGTCCGCTTCTTCTCGTCGACCTCGTAGTCCCCGGTCTCCTCCTGGCCCTTCTGCGGCTCGGCGGCCTGGCCCCGGCTGAGCCGGGTGACCAGCTTGGCGAAGTCGCCGTACCACTTGGTGGCCTGGTCGGCCGGGCCGGAGATGATCAGCGGCGTACGGGCCTCGTCCACCAGGATCGAGTCGACCTCGTCGACGATCGCGTAGTTGTGACCGCGCTGGACCAGCTCGTCCTTCGCCCACGCCATGTTGTCGCGCAGATAGTCGAAGCCGAACTCGTTATTGGTGCCGTAGGTGATGTCGCACGCGTACTGCTCGCGGCGCTGCGCCGGGGTCATGTTGGCGAGGATGCAGCCGACCTCCAGGCCGAGGAACCGGTGCACCCGGCCCATCCACTCGGAGTCGCGCTCGGCCAGGTAGTCGTTGACCGTGATGAGGTGGACGCCCTTGCCCGACAGCGCGTTCAGATACGCCGGGAGGGTGCCGACCAGGGTCTTGCCCTCACCGGTCTTCATCTCGGCGACATACCCGAGATGCAGCGCCGCGCCGCCCATCAGCTGGACGTCGTAGTGACGCTGTCCGAGCACCCGCTTGGCCGCCTCGCGCACCGTGGCGAACGCTTCGGGCATCAGGTCGTCGAGGGTCTCACCGTCGTCGTACCGCTGCTTGTACTCGTCGGTGAGGGCGCGCAGCTCGGCGTCGGAGAGGGACAGGAAGTCCTCTTCGATGGAATTGACCTGGTCCGCGATGCGGTGCAGCTTGCGCAGGATCTTTCCTTCGCCTGCACGCATGAGCTTGTTGAGGACGGACACGTAGGCTGGCTCCTTGCCGGTCGGGCCTGGCACGGTCGGGGTGCGCTGGCGCGGCATTGTCAAGGGGCGCAGGCCCCGCCGCAACGGCCATCGTAAGACAGACCCCGGCACGCCGGGAGGTCCGTCACCACGAGGACCGGATGTCACCTCACCGTGTCAACGCCCGAGAGGCCCCCCAGGTGCCCTCCAATTCACCGAAACCGCTCGCGGTGAGTGACGACGGCGGCGCAGACTCGGGTCGCATGGAGCCTGTCACCCTCACCACCGAGCGCCTGGTCCTGCGCCCCTTCCGCCCCTCCGACACGGACGCCGTCTTCGCGGCTTGTCAGGACCCGGACATCCAGCGATGGACCAGCGTGCCGTCCCCGTACGAACGCGCGCACGCGGAGGACTTCACCGGCCGGATCTGCCCGGAGAACTGGCGTGACGACGTGACCTACGACTTCGCGGTGCTCACCAAGAGTGACGGCGTCCTCGTGGGCGCCATGGGCCTGGTGCGGCTGGCCCATCTGCGCTCCCCCGAGCACCAGGCCGAGCTGGGCTACTGGACGGCGCGCGAGCGACGGCGGCACGGCTATACGGGTGAGGCGGCGCGCGCCGTGATCGAGTGGGCGTTCACCCGGCTCGGGGTGGAGCGCCTGGAGTGGTGCAGCGAGGCCGGGAACGAGGGCTCGCGGGCGGTCGCCCTCGGGGCGGGCTTCCGGATGGAGGGGACGGACCGCGCCCGGATCGTCCACCAGGGGACCCGGCGGGACGCCTGGCGGGGCGCGCTGCTGCCCTCCGACTGGGGGCTGCCGTCGACGACGCCGTATCTGCCCGCCAAGGCGTCCGTGGCGGCCAACGCGCCCCAGGAGCCGGAGGCGTCCGGCCAGGCGCCCGGCCAGGCGCCCGGCCAGGCGTCCACGGCGCCGTCGGTCGCCTGAGGGCGGCGTCGGCGATCCGAGGGCGCCTGGCGCGGGGCATCCGGCGGGGGCGGGCGGCGTCGGCGGCGTTGTCAGTGGGTGCTACTACGGTGGCGCGCATGACGAACGCCGCCACCGGGTCCGCCGTGGACCGCACACCCGAGGCCACCCTCTCCGCCGACGAGGCGCGCCGGATCGCGCTGCGCGCCCAGGGGCTGCTGGGCGCCCCCGACCGGCGTGGCGGGGTGCGGGGCGTGCTGCGCCACCTGGGCGCGGTGCAGCTGGACACGATCTCGGTGCTGGCCCGCTCCCATGAGCTGATTCCGTACGCACGGCTGGGCGCGGTCGGCCGTAAGACGGTCGAGTCGGCGTACTGGACCGGCACCCACGCCTTCGAGTACTGGTCGCATGCCGCCTGTGTGCTGCCGATCGAGGAGTGGCCGCACTTCGCCTTCCGGCGCCGTGCCTACCGCCTCCGTCCGCACTGGCACCATGAGCTGCCGGACGGGGTGTACGAGACGGTGGTGAAGCAGCTGCGCGCGGAGGGCCCGCTGACCGCGACAGAGCTGGGCGGGGCCAAGAACGGCGGACCGTGGTGGGACTGGTCGGCGGCGAAGATCGCGGTCGAGCGGGCGCTGATGTTCGGCGAGGTGGTGTGCGTCGAGCGGCGCGGCTGGAAGCGGGTGTACGACCTGGCGGAGCGCGCAGTGCCGGACGCCCTGCTCCATGACGACCTGGACGACCGGGAGTGTCTGCGCCGGCTGGTCCGGCTGGCCGGGCAGTCCCTGGGCGTGGGCACGCGGGCGGACCTCGCCGACTACCACCGGCTCAAGGGCGAGCAGGTGGAGGCGGTGATCGCGGACTCGGGGCTGGTGCCGGTGGCGGTCGAGGGCTGGGACAAACCGGCCTGGGCGGACCCCGAGGCGCTGGCCACCCCGCCGCGCGGCCGGCACCGCACCACCCTGCTGTCGCCCTTCGACTCGCTGATATGGGACCGGGCGCGCACTGAGCGGATCTTCGGCTTCAGCCATCGGCTGGAGGCGTATGTGCCCAGGCCCAAGCGGATCTACGGATACTTCGCCATGCCGCTGCTGTCCGGCGGGCGGCTGCTGGGCCGCGTCGATCCGGCCCGGGAGGGGACGACCCTGGTGGCGCGGCAGGTGTCCCTGGAGTCGCCGAAGGCCGTGGCTCCCATGGCGCAGGCGCTGCGGGAGGCTGCCGAATGGGTGGGCTGTGACGCCGTACGGGTCCAGCGCGTGGACCGCCCGGAGCTGGCCGCACCGCTCGCGGCGGCGGTCTCGGCAGCGGTCGCCTGAACCGATCCCGGGGCCCCCCCGGGGGGGGGCCCCCGGGGGGCCGGGGGGGGGCCCCGGGGGCGGGGGGGGCGGGGGGGGTTAAAAAAAATAAGCGGGCGGCCGGAGTTGTGGTGTT
>NZ_JBHYVB010000061.1:17047-29761 GCF_042750115.1 Streptomyces sp. NPDC059455 | reverse complement strand
CGCGCGCGCCCCCCCCCCCGCGGCGGGGCGCGGCGCGCGCCCGCCCCCCCCCCCCGCCCCCGCGGCCCGGCGGGCCGCCCCCCCCCGCCCCCCCCCGGGGTTCGACCCCGGGATCCTGGGGTCCAGCTCCAGGCCCCGGGCTCCAGGCCCCGGGCGAGGCGAAACCCTCACCTGATCTCGAGGATCTTCTCCCGCATCGCGTACACCACGGCCTCCATCCTGGAGTGCAGCTGCAATTTCTCCAGAATGTTGCGCACGTGGTTCTTCACAGTGTTCTCGCTGATGAACAGCTCCTTGGCGATATCCCGGTTGTTCATTCCGGTCGCCACCAGCTTGAGCACCTCCAGCTCCCGGTCGGTGAGCCGGGGCGCGGGCACCAGCCGCCGCTCGTCGGTGCGCTGGATCATCGACTTGAACTCGGTCAGCAGCTTGGCCGCCATCGACGGGCTGATCTGCGACTGGCCGTCCGCCACCGCCCGGATCGCGGTCGAGACCTCGTCGGTCGAGATCTCCTTCAGCAGATAGCCCGTGGCCCCTGCCTTGATCGCGTCGTAGAGATCGGCTTCCTCATCGCTGATCGTCAGCATGATGATCTTGGCGCTGGGTGCCACCTCCTTGATGGCGGTGCACGCCTCGATCCCCCCGCGCTTGGGCATCCGCACATCCATCAGGACGATGTCCGGCAGCAGATCCGCCGCCTTGTCCACGGCCTCGGCCCCGTCCCCCGCCTCGCCGACGACCTGGATGTCCTCCTCCTGAGCCAGGACGATCTCCAATCCACGCCGGAAGAGCGCGTGGTCGTCCACGACGAGGACCCGAATCGGCTCCTTGCGCGGTTCGCCGCGCGGCTCGCCCCCGTCCGGACCGACGCCATGGTCTTCACCGGCGCCGGACACGGGCCCGAAGCTATCCGCCATCGTTCCTCCCCCTGAAGGCCGTGGCCCTTGCGGTCCGCACCCTGGGTGCACTCGGTCTGGCGTCAACCGGTGCTTGCGGTACACCGGTTGGCCGCGCGGCCATGATTTCATGCCCGGACGGCGGAATGGTCCCGCCGTGGTCGCACGGAGGTGCCCCGGGCGGCGCGCAGGCGTTCCGGGGCACCACTTACGTGTCAGGCTGAATTCGGCTGAATTTCTCGGTCAGCCACCGAGTGCGCCGCCCGCGCCGCCGGCTGCCTCTCCGACGAACGCTTCCGGCTGAAGATGAATCACCCCGTAGTCATAGCCATGCCGCCGGTAGACGACGCTGGGTCGATTGGTGTCGGAGTCGACGAACAGATAGAAGTCGTGCCCGACCAGCTCCATCTCGTAGAGAGCCTGGTCGAGCGACATGGGAGCCGCGGCGTGAGTCTTCTCCCGGACCACCAGGGGGCCCTCGCCCTGGACTTCCAGGGGGCCCATCCGGGTGGTGGGGACGGTCTCCGTCGTGCGCTGGGGGGCGATATCCCCATGCCCGTTGATGCGCGCCGCGTTGGGCACGGTGATGGCCACGTCGCTGGCCGGAATGCGACCGTTGCCACGGCGTGTATGGCGCTTGTCGTGCTGCTTGCGCATCCGTGCCTCCAGCTTGCTGGCCGCCAGGTCCAGCGCTGCGTACGGATCGGCCGCGGCGGCCTCCGCCCGGATCACCGGGCCCCGCGAGCGGAGCGTGATCTCCACTCGGTCGGCGCGGTCGGACTGCCGCGGGTTGTGTTCCTTGGACACCTCGACGTCGAGGCTGATCACCTTGCCGTCGAGCTTCTGGATCTTATCCAGCTTCAGCTTCTCGGCCACGTGCTTCCGGAACCGCTCGGGCACCTCAGTTTTACGGCCCTTGACGACGATGTCCACGCAGAACTCCGTTCCCGGGTAGCTCCAGTCAGTATCGGAGCGTCATCCCTTGTGCACTTGGCTCCGGCGTCTTCCGGAGCCACCGGCTTGGCGCTTTCAGCTCCTCCTTCCCACGGGGAGGATCTCAATCCTGTTTGTTCCAAGCCTCACCAGAATGCAGGCAAAACACGCCAAGCGGATGAGTGAGTCATAGCACCCGCCATTCCTCACAACCGAACATAGCTCGACCGGTCGGAAGTCGGCACCCCCTACCGGCCCGTACCTCCGATCAGGTGCTTTGCCGTGCTTACCACCTGCAACGATGCGGCTTCGTAATCAGTTCCGGTTGGTGGCCGTCAGGGGTGCCGCGACCACGGCAGCGCCGATGACCAGCCCTCCGGCCGCCGTCACCGCCCGCGCCGCCTCCGCGAGCGAGGCTCCTGTGGTCATCAGATCGTCCACCACCACTACCGGGCCCGCCACCAGCAGCCGTCCGCCGCCTGGGACCGCCCCCAGCGCTCCGGTCACATTGGCCCGCCGCTGCCGCGCGTCCAGCCCCGACTGGTCGGTCACCCGGCGCCGCTGGCACAGCACGGCCGGGACCCTCGCCGGGCGCCCGTCGGCGCGCAGCACACCCGCCGCGGCGAGCGCGATCCGCCGGGCCGGGTCATGCCCCCGGGCGCCCACCGAGCGCCGGGCCGACGGCACCGGCACCAGCAGCAGCGGCGCTCCACAGGGTCTCGCCCCCGGTCCGACACAGGGTCTCGTACCCGGTCTGGTCTCCCGTCTCGTACCCGGTCTCGCCCCGCATACCGCGCCCGATCCCACGGCCGACCGCCCTCGGGGCCCCGCACCGGGCCCGCCGCCAGGGCAGGCCGCCCGCACGGCTCTCGCCAGCGCCTCGCCCAGCGGCCGCGCCAGCCGGAGCGCTCCCCGCTCCTTGTGCGCGAGCAGCACGGCCCGCGCCTCGTCCACGTATTCCACCGCCGCATGGACCACCGGCAGCCCCGGCGGCGCCGGGCTCGGCTCCACCCGGCGCGCCCCGGAACCCCGCAGCGCCCCACGACAACGGTCACACAGCGTGCCGCCCGGCCGACCGCATCCGGCACAGTCGGCCGGCAGCACCAGGTCGGAGATCTCCTGCCACCAGCCCCGCATGAACACCACTGTCCCGGTGGTCACGCCCCCGCGCCACCCCCTGTGGACAACCGCGCACATGTGGACAACCAGCCACCCCCGATCGGTGTCCTGGCCTAACAGCCGGGGCAGACCCAACCAGGGCAGACCCAGACCTGGCGAGCAGACCTGGCGAACAGAGCTAGCCGGGATAGACCGGAGCCGAGCCGTCCTGATCCACGGTCTTCCAGTCGGTGTTCGGCAGCAGCCGCACGATGCCGTTCTCCCTGGTCTCGGCGATCAGCGGCCGGGTCTGGTCCTCCGAGGCGCCGATCGACTGCACACCGTTCGGCCCCGGCACCTCCGGGACGTTCGCCGGGGAGCCGTCCGACTCCACGTACTGGAGCTGCTGCACCCCGTCCGACTCCCGGCCCGCGACCACCAGCCGGCTGTCCCCGGCCCAGGAGAAGGTGTCCACGTCCTCCAGCTTCGGCGCGACCGCCCGCAGCGCCCCCACCGACAGCTTCGGAGCGTCCGCGGTGCCCCGCCGCTCGATCCGGCCGAGCCGCAGCGTGGTGTGGCCGGACCGCTTGACCAGCATCGCGATCCTGGAGCCGTCCGCGGACACCCGCAGCGCCGTGATCCGGCCACCGTCCAGCTTGGGCAGCCGCACCTCGTCCGCCGGTCCGGTGCCACCCCGCAGCCGCAGCAGCCTCGACTGCCGCGGATCGCGGTCGGCCACCCACAGCCCGCCCAGCCCGTCCCAGCTGGGCGCCGTCAGACCGTGCTCCACGCTGCCGCCCCGGCTGCGCACCCGCACCTTGCCGCGGTCGTCGCTGCCGGACGCCAGCTCGGTCACATACAGCGCCGAGCCGTCGCTGGTGACCCCCGCCGCGTCCCGCTCGTCGCGGGAGACCGCCACCGAGCCCAGACCCGCGTCACCGGCGCCGAACGGCCCCGGAACCGGCTGCGGCCGGTCCTCGTCGTCGGACAGCCGGACCATCCGGTTTTCGGAGTCCACGAAATACTGGTGGCGCGGATGGCCCTCGACCCCGTCCGGGGCATAGGCACGCGCCGCGTCACTGGAGAGGGCACACAGCTCCGAACCGTTCTGCCGCTCCAGCCGCACCCCGCTGACCTCGGACGATCCCTCGCCCAGATCCTGGACCGTGAACAGCGTCTGCGCCGCCATCCGGGCGCAGCGCGCCGCGCTGATCCGTGCGGCCCGCTCGTTCAGCCGGATCTTCAACGCGTTCGAGTCGTCCAGCGACAGCCGCTCGTCCCGGCGGCCGAGCGCCGCACCGCGCGGGAAGGAGCTGCTGACCACCGGCTCCAGCCACCCCGTGGGACCGTCCAGCAGCGCCTTGACGGTCGCGGTCACCGGGTCGATACGGCGCCGCACATAGACCGGATCGGCCACCAGCACGTTGTCCCCGGCCTTCGAATCCTCGGCGTCCGGACCGAGATCGGCGAAGTAGTACTTGTTGACCGAGCGGTAGATGCGCTGGAAGTCGGACTCGCCGAGAATCAGCCCCCGCGGCGGCCCGTCGATCCGCCACTCCGAACCGCTCAGGGTGAGATGGATGCGCTCCTCGTACGGCTGCTCATCCGGCTTGTAGGCGTGGGTCTCGTCCACGACGGCGATCCGCTTGCCCGACAGCACGACCGTCTTACCGTTGCCGTCCCGGTCGCCCGGGTCCGTCTCCACCCGCACATCAGGCGCCTGGTCCAGCACGGTGGTGGCCGCGAAGGGCTGCCACCGCTTGCTCGCGCTCTTGGTCAGGTACTCCTTCGCCGTGCCGAAGTTCTCCTCGTCGCTCGTCGTGGCCTCCAGGAAGCCGGAGACCAGCTCCGCGGGCTGCTCGCCCTTGCCCGGGCTCACCCCGTACACCCGCACCTGCGAGTCGACGTCGGAGCGCGGTGAGGAGTCCACCCGCCGCACATCGCCGCTGTCGGGCATCGAGGCGCAGCCGGACAGCAGCAGGGCGCCACAGGCCAGCAGCACGGGCGCGCTCAGGCCCCGGCCACCCGGGCGGCGCACCCGGCGGCGGAAACGGCGACGGTCAGCACGGTCAGCACGGTCAGCGCCCACGAGGGCGGCCCTCCCCTTCGTTCGATGGCGTCGGCCCGGCGGACGGCTCCTGGCCGCCCCGCGGCCCGTCGGACGGCGTCTCCGGGGTGCCACGCACCACCCGGGCCCCATTGCCCGGCAGGGCCGTCGGATCGGCGGACGGCGCCACGGCGTCGGCGGGCAGCGCGGACCGCGGCTGCGCGGGCACCGCCGCCAGCCGCTCCGCCGCGGGCTGCGGGGCCACGGCATCACTCGGACGGAGGTTGCGCCGGGAGTCCTCGGGCTCCAGGGGGATCGGCGAGCCACGCAGCACATCGCCCGCGGTACGCGGCAGCGTCAGCCGGAACTGCGAACCGCCCCCGGGCTCGCCCCACGCCTGGAGCCAGCCGCCGTGCAGCCGCGCGTCCTCCACCGCGATCGACAGGCCCAGGCCGGTGCCGCCGGTGGTGCGCGCACGGGCCGGATCGGCCCGCCAGAAGCGGTTGAACACCCGCGTCGCCTCGCCGGGCTTGAGCCCGACGCCGTAGTCCCGCACCGCGACGGCCACCGCGCCGCCCGCCGTCGCGAGCCGTACGACCACATCGCGGCCCTCACCGTGCTCCACGGCGTTGACCACCAGATTCCGCAGCACCCGCTCGACGCGGCGGGGGTCCGCCTCGGCGATCACCGGCGCCTCGGCGCCCCGCACCAGGATCCGGGTGCCCTTGGCCTCCGCGAGCGGCTCGGCCCCGTCGACCGCCCGGTGCACAACATCGCGCAGATCGATCGGCTCGGCCTCCAGCGCGGCCGCGCCCGCGTCGAACCGGCTGATCTCCAGCAGATCGCTGAGCAGCGACTCGAAGCGGTCGACCTGGCCCCACAGCAGCTCGGCCGAGCGCGCGGTGATCGGATCGAAGTCCTCACGCGCCTCATGGATGACGTCCGCCGCCATCCTTACGGTCGTCAGCGGGGTGCGCAGCTCATGGGAGACATCGGAGACGAAGCGGCGCTGCATCCGGGAGAGCTCCTCCAGCTGCTGGATCTTGAGCTGGAGGTTCTGCGCCATCTTGTTGAACGACTCGCCCAGGCGGGCGATGTCGTCCTCCCCGGTGACCTTCATCCGCTCCTGGAGCAATCCGGCCGCCAGCCGCTCGGAGATCCCCGCCGCCATCCTTACGGGCGTCACGACCTGCCGGACCACCACCCAGGCGATGGCCCCGAGCAGCACCACCACGAACACCCCGGCCGTGGCCAGGGTGCCCTTGACCAGGCTCAGGGACTTCTCCTCCTGAGTGAACGGGAAGAGGTAGTACAGCTGGTACGCGTCGCCATTGTTGTCATCCAGACGCTTGCCGATGATCAACGCGGGCTCGGCATCCCCGGAGCCCGCGTGCACGATCTTCCCGTAGCGCTCGTACGGCGCCGTCCGGCCCTCGTCCACCCGACGGCGCAGATCGGCGGGCACACTGTCCGGCTGCACATCGCCGGAGGTCCGCGGCCCCCGGCTGGCCACATAGGGCGTCTCGCCGGAGTCGGAGCTGAGCGCCACCACCGAATAGGCGCCCTTGCCGCCGCTGGCGAGCTGCTCCACCAGCGCGTTCAGCCAGGCACCGGAGTCCTGGGCACCGGCACCGGCACCGGCCCCGTCCTGGCCACGGTTGTCACTCTTGCGGTCGGCCATCTGCTCGGCCACCTCGAACCCGCCGACCGCCTGGCCCTGCGCCGCATGGCGCTTGGCGTCCAGCAGACCGTTGCGCACCTGCCCGATGACCACCAGGCCCAGCAGCAGCACCACACCGAGCGACATCAGCAGCGTGGTGGCCACCACCCGCAGCTGGATGTTCCGCCGCCACAACCGGGCAGCGGGCAGCAGCGGACGGCGCACCCACCGGCCGAACAGCCGGATCACCGGGTGGGCCGGCCCTCCGGACGCCCCGTCGGGCAGCAGCTGCCCGCCGCTCCACAACCTGCGCAGCAGCGGAATCTCGCCCGCCGGGTCGGGCCGCCCAATCCGGGCACCCTCCGGAGCCCCGCCGCCCGGACCACCGGGCTGCGGCGCCGTACCACCGGTCATCTCAGCTGGGCCCGGCCTTGTAGCCGACACCGCGCACGGTCACCACGATCTCCGGCCGCTCCGGGTCCTTCTCGACCTTCGACCGCAGTCGCTGCACATGCACATTCACCAGCCGGGTGTCGGCGGCATGCCGATAGCCCCACACCTGCTCCAGCAGCACCTCACGGGTGAACACCTGCCACGGCTTACGGGCCAGCGCCACCAGAAGATCGAACTCCAGCGGCGTCAGCGCTATCGACTGACCGTCCCGCTTCACCGAGTGCCCCGCCACGTCGATCACCAGATCGCCGATGGCCAGCTGCTCCGGCGCCGGTTCCTCGGAACGCCTCAGCCGCGCCCGTATCCGGGCCACCAGCTCCTTCGGCTTGAACGGCTTGACGATGTAGTCATCCGCCCCCGACTCGAGCCCGACCACCACATCGACCGTGTCGGTCTTGGCCGTGAGCATGACGATCGGCACCCCGGACTCGGCCCGGATCAGCCGGCAGACCTCGATGCCATCCCGTCCGGGCAGCATCAGATCGAGCAGCACAAGATCGGGCTTGGTCTCACGGAAAGCGGCAAGAGCCTTGTCGCCGTCCGACACGAACGACGGTTCAAAGCCTTCGCCGCGCAGCACGATGCCAAGCATCTCTGCCAGTGCGGTGTCGTCGTCGACGACAAGGACGCGTCCCTTCATATCGACATCATCCCATTTTCGCATCCGGACCATAGAGCAGGGTGACCTAGGCCACTTTCCATGGGCCGGTGTCGGCTGGTGTCGGTCATTGTCGGTGGGGTCCTGTCGCCGTTGATGTCAGCCGTGGATGTCAGGGCAGGCCCCGCCGCGCGGATCGGGCAGAGCCCGTCCATTGTGGCTGACCAGCGCCTATCGCCGTAGCGAAAGCCCAAACGTATGACCGCAGCACCCCGGACACAATGTCCGGGGTGCTGCCCGTTGCGCTGCTCATGCTGGCTTCACGCCGAGAGAGCAGACAGATCGCCTGTCCGCCCCGTGGGCGGATCTGTACCGTGAGCAACGCCCCTACTCGCCGGGAGGCAGCACGCAATGCGTGGTCTTGGAGATCACCTCAGCATCGGGGAACGGATCGCCTTCTACCGCAACCGCCGCGGCTACACGCAAGAGGTCTTGGCCGGGCTCGTAGGCCACAGCACGGATTGGCTGGCCAAGGTGGAGCGGGGCCGCCGGAAGCCGCCCCGCATCGACAAGCTCGGCGAGCTGGCGCGCGTCCTGCGGGTGCCGCTCGGAGACCTGATCGGGCAGCCCACGCTGCTGGAGGACGAGAAGCAGCAGGACGACGTCCCCGCCGTGCGCGATGCGCTCATGAGCCCGCGCCGCCTCTCTCGGCTGCTCTTCGGGCCGGAGGCCGAGGCACAGCTACCGGTGCCGGGGCCGGTCGTACCGATCGTCGAACAGCGCTGGAACGACTACCAGACCGGCCACTTGGGCAAGGTGGTGGCCGCGCTTCCTGGTCTCCTCCAGACCGCCCAGGAGCTGGAAGACCGGGCCGCACGCTCGCCCGAGGAACGGCGCGACTGCTGGGCCGTCTCCGCTCGCACTCACCATCTCGCCGCGACCACGCTCGCGAAGATCGGCGAATCCGATATCTCGTGGCTCGCAGCGGAGCGTGCCATGCGGGCCGCGGACGAGTCGGGTGATCCTCTCGTTCTGGCGTCGGCGGCCCGTTCGGGCACGCATGCCCTGCTGGCCAACGGCCGATACGACGACGCCATGGAGCTGGGCGAGACCACGGCGGTATGGCTGTCGTCACGCATAGAAGAGGACGACCCGGCCGCGCTGAGTCTGCTCGGGATGATCCACCTGCGGGCAGCCATCGCGGCGGCCCGCCACCAGGACCGGGCGACCACGACGAACCTGCTGGGCCGAGCCGAGACACTGGCAAACCGACTCGGCTCGGATGAGAACCACTGGCAGACCAGCTTCGGGCCGACGAACGTCGTACTGCACAGACTGTCGGCGGAACTCGACCTTGAGAACGTCTCGTACGTCGTGGAGCACGGGGACATCGACGTGGACCACATGCCGCCGGAACGCGGCGTATCCCACCGCATCGACTTCGCTCGCGCGCTCACGCTGGCAGGCAAGGGAGACGATGCCTTCACCGAGCTGCGGACCGCCGAAGGCACGTCGCCGCAGCTCGTGCGCAACAATCCTCGTGTGCGGGAGACGCTGCGAGACCTGATCAAACAGGCCCCGGTCACCGGGGGCGCTCGCTCGTCCGAGCTGTTCGCGATGGCCCAGCGATGCAAGGCGGTGCAGTGAGTACGAAGGCACGCGGAGTCCTCGGGGTCGTCGCCTCGGGGGCCGGCGGAGTGGAGTCCCTTCGCACGGGTCTGGTCGAGCCCGCGATGACGCGCGGCTGGCAGGTGGCCGTGACGCTGACGCCGACTGCGGGTGAGTGGCTGCGAACCATCGGCGAAGTCGAGCGGCTGGAGAAGGTGACAGGGCTCCCCGTACGGGACGCGCCCCGGTTGCCGGGTGAGGCTCGGCCGCACCCCCAAGTGGACTGTTACGTCGTTGCCCCAGCGAGCGCGAACACCGTCGCCAAGCTCGCGACTGGCGTCGCCGACAACCAGGCGCTCACGCAGGTCTGCGAGGCGATCGGCACCATCGGCCTGCCGGTCGTCGTCTTCCCCCGCGTCAACGCGGCGCACGCCCGGCATCCCGCGTGGCGGGGGCACCTCGCCGCCCTCAGTGAGGCAGACGTACGGCTTGTGTACGGACCGGAGGTCTGGCCGTTGTACGAGCCGCGCGAGGCACCGTCCGGCCGAGAGCTGCCCTGGACGGCAGTGCTCGACGCGGTGGACGAGACAGCCACCTGAGAACTCGTCAACCCGCCTGACCTGCAAAGAAATCGAACCCGGACAGTCTGTCCGGGTCCTTTTGCGTTGGCGCCCACATGCTCATTGGCATGTCAGGGAGCAACGAGCACCGCATCACTGAACTGGGCATGACCGCCGCCGAATTCGCATTGATCGAAGCGAGTCTGCGCACGGCGCGAGCGACAGCGGAGAACCTGCTGAGCCGCGCCAACACGCTCATTGAGCGGGCGGAGTCCCGTTGCCCTCGACAAGCCGCTCCAGGCGGTCAAGCCGGTCACCAAGCTGTCGGAGCGTCTCGTGAATCGTACTGAGTTCCGACGCCAGCGCGGTGAACGCCGGGCTACTGCCGGATTCGGTGCCAAGTGGCACAGCAGGATCGCGGACGAACGTTCCGCGCCCCTGCTGGGTGATGACCAACCCCTCGGACCGGAGCTGTCCGTAAGCGCTCTGCACGGTCATGAGCTGGACACCGAGCTGCTTCGCGAGCCCACGGGCTGCGGGCAGCCGGTCCCCCGGCCCGTAGACCTCGTTCGCAATGTCCTCGCGGAACTTCGCGGCGATCTCCTTGGCCGTCGGCTTGGGCGCGTCAGGGCTTAGCTCCATGTCACGAGCGTAGCTGTCCCAGGTCAATCCCCGGTTCGGCGAAGCGCCTTGACATCCAGATTGACCTAGGTCAATCTGGAATCGCAACGCCAACCGCCCCGAAAGGGGCCGATGGCTCGTGTTTGACCTGCACAAACGCGCCCGGAGGGCTCCGTGAAACGGGCCCAAAGGAAGCACTCGTTCCTTGACAACTCCACAGAGTGCCGACCCAGCCACATGCACACGTGTGGTCAATGGGTGCAGTGTCACCACCCCGACCGCCCATGTCGGGCCGGGTGACCTGTCCGGCGCGTCCTTCGGGGCGAGGCCGGCATCAAGTGATCTGAAGATCGCAGAACCTTTGCGGGCCGTATGAGCCCGTGCTGAGCACCAGTGCTCACGGGCCCCGACACCTCTGCCGCTCGCGGCTGTTGGTGCCGAGGTCCGCGGCTGCTCGTGCTCACGAGAAGTCGATCAAACGAAGCGGCCCCGCTAGGTGCGCCAACACCACGGCGGGGCCTCAGACCACATCACCTGACTCAGACAGGAGAACGGTCCTGATGAACAAGCGTATCGGCATACCCGGCGCCGTCGTCCAGCTCACCGAGGCCGAGCGGGAGGAACTGGCCCGCAGGAACGCCGAGCAGAACCAGCGCAGCGAGGCCAACGCCCGCGCGAAGCGCGGCTGAAGGGGGCAGCGCTATGCCGCGTAAGGACGCCTCCCAGACGCCGCCCCCGCCGCTGCCGCGCCGCGACCCCGGCGCGACCAACCCGCCGACCCCGAAGCCGCAGGGCTTCCAGGTCTTCAAGGGCGGCAAGAAGTAACTGCCCCCGCACCCCGCCAACAGGGCAGCCGCGACCCCGCGACTCGGGATGCGGCCGCCCTGTTGCGGTGCTCCGGGGCGGTGGCCTCCGGCCAAGACAGCCCACCGCCCCGGCCCATCCATCCGCCCGGCAGGCACGAGCCTGTCACCGCCGTAGAGGAGTAGCCGTGACCACGGCAATCCCGCGTCCGGCCGATCCGCGTTCGCCGCTTCAGGCGGCCCGCGATCGTGTCCGGGCGACTGCCCACCAGCTCGTCCACACGCACCTGCCCCTGCCACAGCGGCAGGAGCTGGCCGATCAGCACATCAAGAACCTGGCCGACCTCCGAGCGCTGGAGAGCGGCACAGCTCGCGACTGACGGTTGCCCGATCCGCCCGGCCAGTGCCAGGCGGTGAGGGGAGCTGGCTCAGCCCGTTCCGTTCACCCGGAAGCGGTGGCCTCCGGCCAAGGACAGCCCACCGCCCCGGTCCTCTTCCCCTTCCCTTACGTTCAAGGAGCTTCGGCATGACGGAGCGCACGTTCGAGATGACCATGCCCGGCCCGGTGGTGCTGGGCCTTCACCTGCCGATGGGCAGCGTCGATGCCCAGGTCATCGACAGTCTGTGCACGGCTCGTGTGGTGCTGAGTACCGATGACAGTTCGGGCCCGGCCGCGGACGCGGTCAACCGGACCCGTACCCGCCAGGACGGGCAGACCCTGGCGCTGGAAGTCCCGGAGCTGCCGGGCAACGTGATGACGCAGACCATCCGGGGCAACCGGATCGTGCAGCACATGGGCGTGGTCACCGGGTCCATGACCGGCGTGACCATCGTCAACGGCCGCGTCATCCACGGCAACGGCGTCCACACCACGACGACGGTGAGCGAGATCCGCGCCAGGGTCCTCCTGCCGGCGCGTTCCTCCCTCGCGGTGGTCTCCCAGTCCGCCGACGCCGTGGTCAACGGCTACGTGGACCGGATGGAGTTCCGCTCCGTCTCCGGTGACCTGCGGCTCAACGGCGCCTGCGAGCTGCGCGCCCAGACCACCTCCGGTGACCTGGACATCGTCCGGGTCACCGATCGGCTCAGCGCCCGCACCGTCTCCGGTGACATCGCCGTGGACCTCTACAGCGGCCACGACGCGGACCTGAACACCACCTCCGGTGACGTCATCGTCCGCGCAGCGGATGCCGCCTGCGGCTACCTGCGTGCGGAGACGGTCTCCGGCGACGTCCGCGTCGGCGGTAGTCGCAACCTGCGCGTGAGCGCGCACAGCGTCAGCGGCGACGTCTACACCCACTGACCCCCTTTCTGCCCTGCCCCCGGGGCGGCGGGCACCCGGCCAAGAAAACCCCCCCCCCCCGCCCCCCCCCAGCCCCAACGAACTACTACGCTCGTGAACATATATTGAATAAATCGGCCGCCCGTCGTGGGCAC
>NZ_JBHYVB010000061.1:0-17037 GCF_042750115.1 Streptomyces sp. NPDC059455 | reverse complement strand
CGCTCCCGCGTTCGGGGCCGTGTTAACCCCCACTCCCCCCAGGTGCGGCCGGCCCCGGGGGGCGCGCCACTGCGCCAAACCTCCGCCGCGCGCCCCGGCCCCCTCCCTGCCCATCCGACGACTTCGGAGCTTCACCATGAAGAGCTTCATCGGCCGCCACGAGGTGGCCACCGACGCCGATTACCTTGAACTCGCCCTCGGTACCCCGCTCGAGCTGTGGCTCGGCGAGGAGGGAGAGAGCGCCGAGGAGCGCGCGGCCCGTCTCGACGCGGCCCGTGACATCCTCGCCGACGACCCCGAGCTGATCGACAGCGTCAGCCGGATCGCCGCCGAGGCCATCGAGACCCATGCCCCGGTGCTGTTCCACAGCCTCAGCCGCCTCCCCCGCCCGGCCCGCAGCACGGGCCGGACCGCGCCGAAGGCGGTAGCCGCATGAGCACGACCAACACCACCGCCGATCAGTCGCTGCTGGACATGATCGCCGCTGACGAGCAGACCCTGCTCCGTACCGGCCAGGCGGCCCGGGAACTCCTGGCCCGCCACGCCGACCTTCCGCTGAAGGGGGCGCGCCTGCGGTTCGACAGCGAGATCCGCCTGAACCCGCACACCGCCGACGGCGTGCGCGCCTGGGCCGAGCGGCTGGGCGCCGAGACCACCACGAACACCAGCGACCCCGGATACGGGCCCGTGTTCCGCCACACCAACGCCGAAGTCACCATCGACGGGATCTTGGTGCGGGTGTGGCACTGCCACATCCTGGATGACGCCGAGGCCGCCGCCTGGCGGGAGGACAGGGGCCGGTCATGAGCCACACCCTCACCGCCCTGTCCGCCGCCGCCCCTTTGGCCGCCGGGTGGACCGTTCACGGGCTGTGGCAGCACCGCCTGATCGACCGCGCCGAGCGGGATGCCCTGACCGGTCTGCCGCGCCGGGCCGCGTTCGAGAAGACCGCCGCCCGAATCTTGCGCAGGCCCCGGCGGGATGTCGTGGCGGTGCTGGTCATCGACCTGGATGGCTTCAAGCAGGTCAATGACGTCCACGGGCACGCGGCTGGTGACACCGCGATCCGCGAGACCGGCCGGCGCCTGGCCCAGTGGGCCGAGCCCCTGGGCACCGTGGCCCGGCTGGGTGGGGACGAGTTCGCCGCCGTCATCCGCTGCCCCGACCCCCACATCTTGCGTGGAGAGCTGACCCACCTGCACCAGTGGCTGTGCTCCCCGGTCATCAGCGAGGGGCTGCCGCTGTCCCTGGGCGCCTCCATCGGCGCCTACCTCCACACTCCCGGCCCCGGCCCTGCTGTCGATCTGTCGGCGGCGATGCGGGTGGCGGATGAGGTGATGTACGGGGTCAAGCAGACCGGCGGCGGCTGGTCCATCACCCACACCCTCACCCCCGCCTACCGGACCGTCAACGGCCGCCGCGACGGCCGCCGGGGCACCGACCTCGACACCGGGGGAGGCATCCAATGACCTCCTGGCTGTTCGAGCTGTTCCCGGCCGCTCCCGGCTGGCTGTCCTGGGCCGCTCCGCTGGCCGCCGCCGTCCTGGTGCTCGCGCTCGCGGCGTGGGCGGTGGGACGGCTGCGGAAGTCGGCGTGGCTGTCCGGCATCGGCCCCCAGGCCGTCGTCGCCCTCGGCGGCGTCGCCGTCTCCGTCCACGGCCTGTGGGGCTTCGCCACCGGCACCGCAGGACTGCCCGAGGTGCTGGCAGTGGCGTTCATCGCCGTGTTCGACGCGGCCGAGATGACGCTGCTGGTCATGATGTACCGGGCGGCCGACCCTCAGGTGGGGTGGACGCCGGAGCTGCGGCTGATGCACCGCACCGCCTGGCTGCTGGTGTCCTTCTCCGCCGCGATGAACGCCGTCCACGCCCCGAACTGGTGGGCCCGCCCGGTCCTGGCCGCCATCCCCGGCCTGGCCGCATGGCTGATCGAACTGCAACTGCGCAGCAAGCTCCACCACGAGCGCCCCGACGAGGACGAGACGGGCGGGCGGCCGGGCCCGGTCCGGCTGGTGGTGCTGCTGTGGCAGCACGCATGGGCCGGGCTCTTCGCGCTGCTGGGCCTGGACGCCCGCACCTCCTCCTCCACCGTCGCCCGTGCCGCGCTGGCCCAGCGGGCCGCACACCGCGTCTACCGGCTCCGCCTGGCCCTGGAAACCGGGCCGATCAGGGGGAGCTCCCGGCGGGCGCAGCGCCGGTTGCGGCGGCTGCGTCGCCGGGCGCAGAAGGCGCTGGATCGTGCCGATGTCGCCACCGACACCGGCCAGTCGCTGGCCCTGGTGCGCCGTCTGGCCGCGCTCACCCGCGCGGATGAGGTGGCTCGCCTGAACTATGCGGACGCCCCGGCGGTGCTGGCGCTGATCGAGGGCCTGGCGGTCACCCCGGCTGCGGAGCGGTTGGAGTCCTCGCGCGCGGATGCCGCGCGGCAGGAAGCCGAAGCCGCGCGGGAGCGCGCGGAAGAGGCCCTGCGTACCGCGCAACGCGACCTCGAATCGGCCCGTGAAGAGCACGCCGCACTCCTTGAGCAGCGGCAGGGCGTGGATGGTGAGGTGGAGGCTGCGCGGCAGCGCGCGGAAGACGCGCGGCAGGCCGAGCACGCCGCGCGGAAGCGCGCGGATGACCTGATCACTGCCGCGCAGCAGCAAGCCGACCACATCCGCACCACCGTCGAAGACGAGCAGCAGCGGCTGGAGCGACTGACCGTCAAAACCGACGCCCTTCAGCGGACCCACGACCAAGCGCGCACCGCGTTGCAGCAGGTCACGGACCAGATCGAGGAAGCCACCGCGCTGCGGGAGCGGCTGCTGGGGGACGTCGCCGAGCACGCCAGCGGCGACCCGGACCCGGTGTTCAAGTCCGAGGCCAAGCAAGCCGGATGGCAGCTCTACCAAGCCAAGGTCACCACCAGCAACGGGGCCGAGCCGAGCGCCGCGGAACTGGCCGAGCGGTGCTCGGTGGATCCGGGGAACGCGCGGAACTGGCTGCGTGACTTCCGTGCCGCGCGCGCCGCGCAGCTCACCGCGCACCAGCCGCGCGCCCTGACCGGTGTCAACGGCACCGACCGCTCATGACCGCCCTGCCGGTCTACCGGTGGCATCTGGCGCCGGACGGACTGGCCACGCGCCGACAGCTGCGCGCGATGAACCTGCGCCCCGGCGGCCAGGACGTCGTCGCCGAGCTCCAGCGGCCCCGCCGTAAGCGCGAGCCGCTGGTCGCGTACCTGTACCGCATCGACCAGGCCAAGCCCGTCCGGCCCATGACCCCGGCGAAGTGGGCAGCGCTGGCCAAGGCGAACACCGCCCGCCGCACCTGCCCCACCTGCCGACGCGATGCCGGATACGTCATCCCGCCCTCGGTCGGGGCGTGCGCGACCTGCGCCTATCCGCTCGGTCTCGCTGCCTGACCCGCAGCACCCGATTCCCCACACTCTGTTCATGCCTTTTGGAGGCATTCGTGAAGCAGCGTCTTTTCCCCCTGCTCGCCGAGGTCGTCGCCGCAGCGATGGCTGGCTACCTGGGGTATCACCTCAGCACCTACGACGTGCCGCTGGCCCTCGTTGTGGCCTGCGCGCTGGCGTTGTACATCGCCTTCCGCGACACCCTGCACCAGCTCGCCCAGGCGCCTCACACGGTCACGCACCGCTGCACGGTTCCCGGCTGCGCGTTCACCGTCCGGCTGACCTGCGCTGACGCGGTCGAGAACCGGCGGTGGCAGGAGATCGCCGCTGCCCACCCCAGCCACACCTGACCCCGCCTTTCCCAACAGCCCTGATGACAGGAAGGACCCCGCGGTGATTGCTCGGCTGTTCTCCGGCCGTACCTCCGTCCGTGAGCTGAAGCGCCTGCAACCGGACGAGCTGGCCGCCCAGGCGTACGACCACATCCAGAACGCACAGATCGCCCACCAGAGCCACGACCCCGCCACGTTGACCGCCGAAACGCAGCTGGCCACCGCGCTCCTGGCCCTGGCGGCCTACCTCAACGACTCCAAGTGACGCACGGGCGGCCCTGGCTCGCTGTCCCGGCCCGGCCGGGGCCGCCCTCCTTGCTCCTGGGAAGGAGTGTGACCAGTGTCCGACACCATCCTGACCGCCGACGAGACCGCGACCGATGACGAAGAGATCCCCGACGCACCACCCGCACCCGACCACGCCCCGGCAGCCGAGCCGGAGGTTCCGGGTGGTGGGCTGGCGCATACGCCGGGCGGCCTTCCTGCTCTTCCGCTGACCGTCATCGGCGCCAACAGCACCGTCGCCGCCGTATCCGCCTCCGTCCTGACCGCCGGAGCCCCCATCACGGGTCTGGCGGCCGCCGGCATCGCCGCGACCGCGGCCGGTGCCGCAGCACTGCGCCGCCGGTCAACGGCCAAGCAGAGCACCAGCGGTACCCACGGGGGCAGGCGCCACGGAGGCGGGAACACCGGCCCCCGCGCCGGTCGTACTGGCTTCGGATCGAGCGGCCGCCGTGCCCGGCACGGCTCCAGTGCGGGCCATGGCGGTACTGGCCGAGCCGGAGGCAGCCCCCGAGGCCGAGGCAACGGCGCCCACGCGGCTCCGGGCAGTGCGGGGCGAAGCGGGGCTCGGTCGCTGCGCGCATCAGGTCAGGCGGCCAAGGTCCGGGCGGCCGAGGCTGGCCGCAGCCCCAGGGGCGTCAAGGGCGCGTTCGGCGCGGTGAAGGCGGCCCGTGCGGACCGTCAGGCGGTCGCCCCCACGCGTGCTGAGCGGCGCCGTCAGGACACCGCTGACCGGCGGAACCTCAGCGACGCCCGGCGCGCGGCCAAGGCCGCCCGGAAGGCCGAGAAGCGGGCAACCAGGCGCAAAGGCTCCCGTGACCGGGGGCCGGGAGGCAAGGGGTTGGGCTTGTCCAAGTCCCCGAGGTCCAAGGCGGCCGGTGGCCGCGGCCCACGTACCAGGGGCGGGGGCATCAGGGGCCTGGTGGGTTCGGCTCGGGAGCGGATGCGGCAGGCCATGCGCCGGATGCGCTCACGCGTCCGCGCGGCCAAGGATGAGCGCACCGCGCGGCGGCTAGCCGGGATGCGGGAGCTGCGGAAGCGGGCGTGGGCGCGGTTGCGGTTGTGGCGGCGGCTGACCGCCTCCGCGCTGCGCTGCTACGGCCGCAAAGTGCTGGCTGCCGCGATCAGCGTGCCGTTCTTCGCCCTCGGGATGATCACCCACCCGATCGGGGTCCGGCTCGGCTGGCGCTGGCTGATGTGGCCCGGCCAGCGCGTGTACGCCCGATTGGCCGCAGCGGCGCGGCGGGCCCGGGAAGACCGCGACATCACCATCCGCGCCGAGCACAAGACCACGCTCGACAACGCCGCCGCCGAGGAGGACGAGGAGCCGATCGGCTCCAGGGTCCGGCGCGCTCCCCGCAGCCACCACGCCTACGCAGGCACCAGCACAGGAGGTTCCACCACCATGTCCACCACCGCCGGGCCCGGCTTCCTGTTCAACGAGTCGGCATCCGAGATGGAAGCCGCGGCGAAGAACTACGACCCCGACGGCATGATGCACGTCCACGACACCATCAAGGGCTTCCCCGAAGCCCTGGCGAGCGTGGCGAACACCTTCGCGATCCTCGCCCAGAAGTCGGACGAGGAATTCCCGCTGGAGCCGGAAGTCGGCACCTCGCTCGACGCGATCTACCAGGCGCTGCAACTGGCCATCGATGAGGCCGAGGACGCGTTCACGACCTTCCGCGTGGTCCACGAGCAGGACATCCGGCGCCACGAGGAGCCCCGCAACAACGCCGAAGAGGGCTGGGACACCACCAATAACCAGTAGAGCCCTCGCCGCTACTCCGCACGGGCCCGCACACCAACCGGTGTGCGGGCCCGACCCATTTCCCCGTCTGGAGCCGGACATGACGACGCAGGAAACGATGAGCCGAGAACCCCGCAGCCCGAAGAAACTCAACCTCACCAGCACCAAGAAGACCAAGACCCCGGGCGCCAGCAGCACGCTGCCGCCGCTGGACTGGGCCCGCAGCCACGGCCCCATCACTGGCGCCCTGTCCGCGACCACTGGTGCGGCGGCGGCCGCGCTGCTGGGCACCGCGACCGGGATGCCCGAGGGCTGGCCGCTGCTGATCGGCGCCGCCGGAGCCGTGGGCCACGGCATCGGCCACAGCGTCCGCCGCAAACTCACCCTCCGCACCGCCGTCGCCCGCGCCGCATCCTGGCTGGTGGCAGGCGGCTGGACCACCTGGGCCATGGCCCACGGGCCACTGTCGTGGGCGGCAGCCGGATCGCTGACCGCCCTCGGGGTGGGCATCGGGGCGGCCGCCTCCCACACCGCCGCCTGGGAAGAAGCCGCCGAAGAGGAGCGATTCACCGCCGAGGCACGGGCCGCCGCCGCTGAGATGGACGGCCGCCGCCGCACGATCGCCGCTGAGTGGCAGGACCGCGTCCGCCGGGTCTGCATGGCGGACGTGAAGGTCGTCGCGGTGGAGTTCTGGGAGACCGGCGCCGGATTCTCCGTCGAGGCCGAGCTGCCCGGCGGCGGGGTGACCTGGGACCGCATCAGCTCCCGCTCCCGCGCTCTCGCTGCTGACGCCCGCCTGCCGCTGGGCTGCACCGTCCACGTCGAGGAAGGCGCCGCACAAGGGCTGGTCGTCTTCGACGTGATGACCAAGAACATCATGCGGGAGGAGAGGCTCTACCCCGAGGACTACAGCCCTCTGTCGATCCTCACTGGGATCCCCTGGTGCCTGCGCCCGAACGGGGAGGAAATCCGGGTCTTCCTGAGGGAGGCGTGCGCGCTGCTGCTCGGTCCGCCCGGATCGGGCAAGTCCACGTTCATGGACGTCATCCTCGCCGGATTCGCCCGCTGCACCGACGTCCTCACCTGGGTCATCGACCTCAAACAGGGCGCCATCGGCATCCCCTGGGTCACCCCCTGGCTGGAGGCACAAGGGCTCATCGAGCCCGACGACCCGGACAACCCCGCCCCGGCGGGTACCCGGCCGGGGGTGGACTGGCTCGCGGCCACGCCGAAGGAAGCGATCCGGATGCTCAAGGCCGCGCTGCGCATCAACAAGGCGCGTCAGCTGCGGTATCAGAAGCTGATGCGGCAGCAGGACACCACCCTGCTGCCCATCTCGCCCGAGCTGCCGCAGATCGAGATCGTCATCGATGAGGGTGCCGAGGCCCTGGCGCACGCCAACAACCGGCGCGAGCCGGAAAAGCGGGAGCTGGCCGAACTCATCAAGGAAGTCATGCGCACCACCCGCGCCATGGGCATCCGGAAGGTCCTCACCGCCGTGGACGGCAACCTCAACACGATCGGCGACACCGTGGTCAAGCGGTTCTCCCCGCTGTCCCTCGCGCTGACCTCCGGCGAGAACTCCGGCCACAACGTCGGCAAGCTCTTCCCCAAGGTGCGCATCGACAGCAACCAGCTCAACGAGAAGGGCGCCGGCATCATCGGCGACAGCGGCGCCAACGGCTTCGCACCCACCGAGTTCAAGGGCTGGAAATCCCTCCCGTCCATGGTGCGCCGCGTGGTCCTCGCCACCAACGACCGCCGCCCCACCCTGGATCAGGTCTCGGTCGAGGCAGCAGGTGACGACTACTGCGAGCGGTGGAGCCCGGCGCGGGCAGGCTGGCTCGCCATGGCGGCCGAGGCGGTCAGGAACGGCGAGCCCGGCGACGACCAGGCGCCCGGCGCGGCCGGTACGGCGACCGCCGTGCTAGACAAGCCCGAACCGCCCGCAGCCGGTGACGACAGCGAGCGGCGGCACCGGTCGCTGAATCTGTCCTACCAGCGTCGGGCCGAGGATGACCCGGATGAGCTCGCTGCCCGGTTCCTCGCCGAGATCGATCAGACCTACGGCACCACCGAGGAACCCGACCGCACCCGCCGCACCGACCGCGAGCGGCCCCGCGGCCTCAACCTCTCCTACAGCCGCACCGAACCCCAGGAAACCAGCGACACCCCCGATGGCGGGTCCGAGCGGGTACCGCCGCTGCTCCAGCGCGCGTACGACGCGGTGACGGCCGCTGGCGGGCGCATGCACACCGCCGACCTTGCCGAGGAACTCGGCCTCGGCGCCACCGAGCTGGGCACCGAGCTGGGCCGCATTCTGCGCGCGGTCGGTGTCGAGCGGCCCGGCAAGGGCACCGTGCGCGTCGGCAAGAGCGAGCCGCGCACGGGCTACCTCGCCGAGACTCTCGCCGAAGCCATCCGCCGCTACCGCGACGCACGGTAACCGGTACCCCTCCCACACACCGCCTCCCACACCCCCCACAACGGCCCCCACAGGCCCTGTGGGGGTCCCACACCCTGTGGGGGCCTGTGACCTGCATGTGGGGGCGGTGGGAGTCCCACACAGCCACCCACGAATCCGCCCCTCAGACGGATTCAGGCGGCTTCAACCCCCTTCCACAGCAACCGTGGGACCCCCACACCCGCACAACCTCACTCGTCACGTTCAGTAAGGAGCTGCCGTGATCGTCTCCATGTCCACCGTCCTCCTCCTCGGAGCACTCCTGGGCCTCATGCTCCGCAACCGCGCCCTCGGCGCTGGCGGTGCCACCATCGCCGCGCTCTTCGGTTTCTGCCTCGCCTCGACCGGCGCCGCCCCCACGATCAACGACGCCTTGCAGTCCCTCGCGGAGTCCCTGGGCCGCATCGGCTGACACGCCCCCGACCACCCGCGCACCAACCGGCCCCGGAGGCAGCTATGGAACCGCCTGACCCGCACCACACCATCCCCGGGCACATCGCCCCACACATCCCCGCCGACGTCTACCAGCGCGCACAGGCCACCGGACAGCCGGTCGTCATCGTCGTCAACGACACCAACCCCACCGGCTTCCCCTGGCAGCGCGTCCTGATCCCGTTCGCCATCGCTGGCGCGGTCGTCGCCGGGGGCTGGGGACTGGCCGCCGCCCTGTGCTGGCTGATGGACGTCGCCACCCACACCGCAACCGCCATCGCCGGAGCCACCGCCGGACCCCTCGGAGTCGGCGGCATCACCCTCAAGCTCTTCCACTCCAAGAAGTGAGGAAAGCCCACCACGTGGAAGCTCCGTACGCCCCGGGAAGTCTCATCGTCCTGGTCGGCCCGCCTGGAGCGGGCAAGTCCACCTACGCCCGCCGTCACTTCCCGACCGGTCGTCTGTGCCTGGACAACTTCCGGGAGATGGCGACCGACGACGCCGCCGACCAGTCCGCCACACCCACAGCAGCCCAGATCCAAAACCTCCTGCTGGAGGCCCGGCTCGCACGCGGCCTGACCACCGTCGTGGACAGCACCAACGTGCTGCCCCACGTCCGCGCCGGGCTCCTCGCCCGCGCCCGCTACTACCAGCGCCCCGCCGTAGCCATCCTCTTCGAACTGCCGCTGGCCATCTGCCAGGCACGCAACACCACCCGCACCCGCCAGGTCCCGCAGAACGTGGTGCACGAGCTGCACCAGATGACCCCCACAGCCCAGCAGTTGACCGCCGAAGGCTTCACCGCCATACGCACCGTCGGCCCCCACGCCCCCGCACGACTTTGACGCCCGGGGCGGCGGCCTCCGACCAAGGACAGCCCGCCGCCCCGGCTTCCCCTGCCCATCCACAACGGAACAGGAGAACCCCAAGCATGGCCCAACCCACCCTCATCCGGCGAGACCACCCCACCCACGACCACCTACGAACCGCGCTCGAACTGGCCAAGACCGGTGTACCGGTGCTGCCGCTCCGCCAGGGCAAAGTGCCGTTCGGGAACTGCCGCACCTGCGCAGGCCGCCCACCCGCCTGCGGCGGACGGCCCAACATGAAGACCGCGGGCCCGTGCCAGTGCCCCGCCGTCTGCCACGGCTGGGCAGCCGCCACGACCGACCCCACCGTGATCACCTCCCACGCATGGGTCCTGGCCTGGCGGCTGGCCGTGGCCGTCGCCTACCACCCCGCTGGCGCCGAGTTGACCGTCGTGGACCTCGACAACGCACGCGCGGTCGAATGGGCGCGGAAGGCCCTCCCCGCCACCAGGACCGTGCCGACCACGCGCGGTGAGCACTGGGTCTACCGAGGAGCGATGCGCTCGGCCAACCAGGTCCGGCCCGGTGTGGACATCAAGTCGCGCATGGCCTACGCCCGCTGGCTCGGCCCCGGCACCGGCACCATGACCGACCTGCCATCTGCCGTCCGCGCCCTGGTGGAGAGGGAAGAGACCACCCCCGCGCGGGCGGCCGTGGTCTCTTCGTCCCCGGCCCGCGCCGAGTGGGACCGGACCGTGGCCACCGGGTGCCGGCACACCGAGCGCTATGTCCGCACCGGCTTGGCCCGGGGCCTGGCCATGGTGCGCTCCCGCCCCGAGTCGGGCGCCGGATCCCAGGCATTCGGGGTGGCCCGCTTCCTGGGAGCCCAGCACACCCAGTGCCCCGGACCGTGCGGACTGGACGTCATCGGACGGCAGATCATCGCTACGGCCGTCGCAGTCGGCGTCCCCGAGGCGTACGCGGAGCGAGCCGTCACCAACGGGCTCAACGGCGTGGGGGCGGCCGAATGACCTCCCGCCCCCGAAACGCCGAAAAGCTGCCTCAGGACGCCGTACAAGCCCCGCCCAAAGCGGCCACAGGCGCCTCGACAGGCGCCGCCCGTCAGGGCGTCCGCTCCGCTCTTAACTCTGGCCCGCAGAAGACCACAGCGACCGGCAGCCCGCCGGGCCCACACAGCAACCACCAGCACCGTGGAAAGGAGGAACGCCGCATGCCGACACCGGAGACCGATCTGTGGGCAGGCTTCGATGCCCTGACAGCCCAGGACGTCACCGGGCCCGTGTGGGACGAACCGGTGCCCCTGACCGTGCGCCGGGAACTCCCGGCGTTCCCCCTCGGGACCCTGCCCCCATGGCTACGTGACTACGTGGCCGCCGTCGCGGAGGAGACCCAGACCCCCGCCGACATGGCGGGCTCTCTCGCGCTCGCAGTGCTGGCCAGCGCTGCGGGCGGCCGGACCGTCGTCCACATCCGGGGCCGCTGGCGCGAGCCGACCAACCTCTTCGTGGTCGTCGCCCTGCCTCCGGCCAACCGCAAGAGCGCGGTGTTCTCCCTGATGACAGAGCCCCTCTACATCGCCGAGAAGACCATGGTCACCGAATCGGCCTCCCGGATCGTGGAAGCGGAACTGACCGCACGCCTGGCCAAAGAAGCCGCGGACCACGCCGCCGCCAAGGCCGCCCGTGCCGAGAGCGGCAAGCGGGATGAACTGGTAGCCGAGGCCATCGGGCTGGCCCAGGTCGCCGAATCTCTCACCGTGCCGGCAGTGCCCCGGCTGCTCGCCGACGACGCCACCCCCGAGGTCATCGCCAGCCTGCTGGCCGAGCAGGGCGGACGCCTGGCCGTGATGTCGGCCGAAGGCGGCATCTTCGACATCATCGCCGGACGCTACTCCGGCACACCGAACATGGAAGTCTTCCTCAAAGGCCAGGCAGGGGACCGGCTCCGGGTGGACCGGCGCGGCCGGGAAGAGTTCATCGAGTCCCCGGCCCTGACCATGGGCCTGGCCGTACAGCCCTCGGTGCTCAAGGACATCGGGAAGATCAAAGGCTTCGACGAACGAGGACTCCTGGCCCGCTTCCTCTATGCCCTGCCCCAATCCCTGGTCGGACGACGGAAGATCCTGCCCGACCCCATCCCCGACGCGGTAGCCGAGACCTACGAGCGCAACATCACCGCGCTCGCCCTCGCCCTCGCGGACTGGACCGACCCCGCCGTCCTCCAGCTCTCCCCGGGCGCCCACGATGCGCTCGTCGCGTTCGAGGAGCGGCAGGAACCGCGGCTGGAAGAAAAGCGCGGCGACCTGGGGCACGTCTCGAAATGGGCGGGCAAGCTCGCGGGCACCACCGCCCGTCTGGCCGGACTCCTCCACCTCGCCACCCACCTCAAAGACGGCCACACCAAGCCCATCGACGCCGACACCCTCCATGCCGCCGTCCAGCTCACCGACTACTTCACCGACCACGCCCTGAGCGTCTTCGACCTCATGGGCGCCGACGACACCGCCAACCGCGCCCGGACCATCCTGGACACGCTGCGCACCCACCAGTGGGCCGAGGTCAGCAAGCGCGACCTCATGGTCAAACTCTCCCGCTCCGAGTTCCCCACCGCCGCCGACCTCGACACGCCCCTCGAGCTCCTCGAAGACCACGGCTACATCCGGCGGCAGGCCATCCAACGCACCGGAGGACGCGGCCGACCACCCTCCCCGCGCTACCTCACCCACCCCCAGATCCACGAACCAACCATCTGACCAGCACCACAGAAACCACAGAATCACGAAAATACCCGCCCCGGCCTCCTGACCAGGGCAGACGATGCCCGGTGCGGCACACGGACCGCTGTCACACAAACCCACGGAAGTCCCCCACAAATACGGCCCAACCCCGGGCCGCTTATTTCTGTGGGACTTCCCGTCCTTTCTGTGACACCACCCTGCCCACCACATCACCGCAGGTCAGGGCATGCGAACCGGACTTCTGTGTATTACGTGGTTTCTGTGGCGCCTGCACAACCCAGGGCAGCGCCCTCCGGCCAAGGACAGCCCGCCGCCCTGCTACGCCCATCCCGACGCCCCACCAGGAGGACCCGGTGAGCGCCAGCAGCACGCCCACCCCCCTTGACCAGCCCGCCGCAGTCATGACCGTGCCCGAGGCCATGACGTTCCTACGGCTCGGACGAGACAAGATCTACGACCTCATTCGCTCAGGCGCATTGCCCAGTTACACCGAGGGGCGCGCCCGCCGCATCCCGGTCGAATCGGCCCGCGCGTATATCCAGAACAAGATCAAGGAGTCCGTCTGATGGCACGCCGCCGCCCCAACGGTGCAGGCACCATCACCAAGCGCAGTGACGGCCGGTATCAGGCCGCGGTCTACGTGCCGCAGCCTGACGGCACCACCAAGCGGAAGTTCGCGTACGGCAAGACCTACGACGAGTGCGATGAGAAGCGCCGGAAGCTGATCGAGCGGGCCCAGAACGGCGTTCCGACACCCACCAGGGACATGACCATGGGTGAGTGGTTCGAGTACTGGCTTACCTGCATCGTGAAGCCGAGCCTCTCGGACGGGAGCCATCGAACCTACGAGAGCGCGGTACGGCTCCACCTTGGCCCCCGGCTCGGTCGCAAGGGCATGCTCAAACTCGGGGTCAAGGAGCTGCGAGCCTCCATGACGAAGCTGGCCGAGGACAAGGGAGCCAAGACCGCCCGGCACGCTCACCGGGTCCTCAAGGCGTCACTCACGGCCGCCATGGTCGAAGACATCGGGCTGACTCGGAACGTCGCCAAGCTGGTGCAGGTGCGGGCATCCACCGACAGCGGGAAGAGCTGGGACGCGGTGAAGGTGCTTCGGTTCCTCGCCGAGGCGCGTCGACGGACGGTCTACTATCCGGCCCTGCTGCTGATCCCGCTTCTCGGGCTGCGTCGCGCTGAGATATGCGGGCTCCGCTGGGAGAACATCGACCTGGAGAAACGCGTGCTGTGGGTCGAGCAACAGCGACAGCGAACGAGCGCGGGCACGGTCGATGTGGAGACCAAGACCGAGACGTCCAAGGCGCCACTGCCCCTGCCCGCTCAGTGCATCGCGCCGCTCCGCTGGCAGCGCCTCCGGACTGCGTGGCTCCAGGAGCGGGCGCTGTCGAGTGGTCGGCCGTGGGTGGACGATCCCGACGGACATGTATTCGTCACCCGCACCGGCCAGCCGCTTCAAGCTGACTGCCTCTACCAGACCGTCCAGCGGGTCACGGCGAGCGCCGGGCTCGGGAAGATGAACCCGAAGGGGCTCAGGAAGTCCTGCGGCACGCTGCTGGTGCATCTCCGGGTACACCCGAGGATCGTCAAAGCCGTGCTGCGGCACAGCCGGATCTCCACCACCCTGGATATCTACGCCGAAGCGCTGGACCCGGACGTTATCGAGGCGATTGGACAGCTTGATCTGCTGCTGCGGCAGCCGGATCGCCTGGATCGGTTGCAGACGGTGACGGCCGAGGACGACGAACAGCCCGACTGATGTCAGCTGGAGATGTCACGGCCCCTCTGCTCGCGCATCAGCGCAGGTAGAGGGGCCAAAGTCGCGAGTCATCCCGACATCATCCCATTACCCGATCGTGACCTGGCCCACAGCTCGGCGATACCGTCCGCGGTGACCGGGGAAATCACGCCGCCCTCGGTGACGATCGCCGTCACCAACTCCGGTGGTGTGACGTCAAAGGCCGGATTGTGGGCCTGTGTGCCCAGCGGAGCGACCGGCACTCCGGTGCCCGCCTCCTGTCCGGCGATGGGGACATACGGAATTGTGATGTCTGTCACTTCATGTCCAGGACGTTGTTCGACCTCGATCGCGGCTCCGTCGGGAGTGCCCGGATCCACGGTGGTGGTCGGGGCGACCACCACGAACGGCACATGGTGGTAGCGGGCCAGCACCGCGAGCGGATAGCTGCCCACCTTGTTGGCCACCGAGCCGTCCGCGGCGATCCGGTCCGCGCCTATCAGCACCGCGTCCACCTCACCGGCCGCGAAGAGCGAGCCCGCCGCGTTGTCGGCGAGCAGCGTGTACGCCATTCCGGCACGCGCCGCCTCATACGCGGTCAACCGCGCCCCCTGGAGCAGGGGCCGGGTCTCGTCCACCCAGAGCCGCCGCAGCTGCCCCGCCCGGTGCACCGCCTTGACCACGGCGAGGGCGGTCCCCTCGCCTCCGGAGACCAGGGCGCCGGTGTTGCAGTGGGTGAGGATCCGATGACCCCCGGCAGGCAGCAGCTCTTCGAGGAGCGCCTGACCACGGGCCGCCATGCGCTCGCTGGCCTCGGCATCCTCCCGGTGCAGAACACGGGCCTCGGCGAGGGCCGCCGCGGCGGCCTGAGTGTCGTCCGCGTCGTCCCGGAGCGCGGCGTGATACGCGGCGACGGCACGGCGGACCCCATAGGCGAGGTTGACGGCCGTGGGGCGGGCATGGGCGAGCGATTCGGCGGCCTCGTCCACATCGAAGCCACGGGCCGCGGCGAGCGCGATTCCGTATGCCCCGGCAAGGCCGAGCAGCGGAGCGCCGCGCACGGCGAGGGAGCGGATCGCCTCCACCAGCGCCGGCACATCGGTGCACACCAGATCGACCTCTTCGGCGGGCAGCCGGGTCTGGTCGAGAAGTACCAGTACGGGCCCCTCCGGGGGCTCCTCCCAGCGCAGCGCCAGAGCGGTAGGAGGTATGGAGCCTTCCGGGGACACCGGATGCTGATCAGCCATCCGCCCAGTTTGCCTTGTGCGCCACCGACTATTGAAGTGCCGGACCGCCCCCAGTGACCGGTACGGGGTGGAACGCACCGTGGCACGATGGCTGACATCCGCCCGCCGCGGACGCCGCGGCCGGTCAACGAACAACCTACGGAGCGACGATGAATGACTCTCCGGGCTGGGCCCCGCCCGGATCGTCCCCTTCCGACGAACCGGACCACGGCGCTCAGCAGCAGCACGAGCCCGCCGACCAGCCCTCCCCGGAGCAGCGAGCATGGGGCGAACAGTGGGCCCGCCGCCAGCCGCCGCCCGGCCGCTGGGCCGCGTCGGGAAGCCGCACGCCACCGCCGGTACCGACCGCTCCCGGGCCGGGTGGCGGATGGGGCACCGGCCGGCGTCGGCCGCACGCTCCCCGCCCCGGTGTCATTCCGCTGCGGCCGCTGGGCGTCAGCGAGATCCTGGACGGTGCGGTGGCCATCATGCGCGCCCACTGGCGCACGGTCCTCGGTATCTCGCTGATCGTCTCGATCGTCACGCAAGGTCTGATCACGGCCGCCACGGGACTGTGGTTCAACGACGGCCGAGGGAACGAGAGCAAGGTCCTCGACGATCCGGACGCCACCGTCGGCCAAGCGCTGCGTGCCGTCGGCGACACACTCGGGGACAGCGGAGTCACCCTGCTGCTCGGCGTCCTCGGAACGATCGTCACGACCGCCCTGCTGACCGTGGTCACCGCACGGGCGGTCCTGGGCCGGAACATGTCCACACGGGAGGCCTGGGCCGGTGCCCGGCCGCACCTCCTTCAGCTGTGCGGGCTGCTCGTGCTGATCCCCACCATCGCCGCGGCCGTCATCGCCGCCGGTATGACACCGGGTCTGCTGCTGGCCGTGGCGGGCGTGCCGAGCGAGGGCGCCGCGCTGGCCTCTCTGGGCGGGCTCGCCGCGGCATGCGTCGCCGCCTGGCTCTGGGTCCGCTTCAGCCTCGCCGCTCCCGCGCTGATGCTGGAGAAGCAGGGGATCATCAAGGCCCTGCGGCGCTCCTTCAAGCTGGTGCGCGGCTCGTGGGGGCGGGTCTTCGGCATCCAACTGCTGGCCGTCGTCCTGGTCTTCATCGTCGGCGCCATCATCGAGATCCCCACCAGCCTGGTCGCCATGGTGATCGGCGGGGACAACTCCATGAACTGGCTGTCCGGCGAATCCGTCTCCGTCGGCTGGACCTTCCTGATCGTGGTCGGCGTCGGCGGAGTGATCAGCTCGACCATCACCTTCCCGATCAGCGCGGGTGTGACGGCCCTCCTCTACATGGACCAGCGCATCCGGCGCGAGGCCCTCGACCTCGAGCTCGCCCGCGCCGCGGGGATGCCCGGAGATTCGGCAGAAGGTCATGACGAGGACCAACCGACCGTCGGCTCCACGTCCTGGAACTGACGGCGTCACAACAGGCGGGGACGGGCGGGGCGTCACCCTACGCCCCCTCACCGCACAGCTCGTCATGCTCACAGGCCATCACCTCCCCCTCCGCCCGCTCGGCGCATACGTCCGCTGCCACTTGGGCCTCTTGACTGATCGTCAACGGACCACCTGACTGGCCCTCACTGACTACTCTGCGTGACCCTGGCCATGCCACGCCAGAGGGCTGATGCCTTTTCACTCGATCCGGTGGAACATCCGATCGAGTGGGAACGCAAAAATGCCTCGGTCCCGAGCACTATGTACTCGGGACCGAGGCTAAAATTTGTTCGGCGGCGTCCTACTCTCCCACAGGGTCCCCCCTGCAGTACCATCGGCGCTGAAAGGCTTAGCTTCCGGGTTCGGAATGTAACCGGGCGT
>NZ_JBHYVB010000060.1:20252-54262 GCF_042750115.1 Streptomyces sp. NPDC059455 | reverse complement strand
AAAACACAAAAAATATCGTCGCCCGCGACATATGTTTATACCACACACCCCACGCCCCGGGGGTGGGGGGGCGCTACCGCCCCCCCTCCGCCCGTTCACTCCATCGGCCTGATTTGCGCGCGGACACCGCCGACGTCTCGGGCGGGGCGCCGGGGGCGCGCTAACAAGGGTCGTCGGTGGCCGAGGTGGTGAACGGTCACGGCCCTTACGACCCGAGCCGCCGGGGTGGTGTCCGTATGTCAGATGTGGTGTTCATCGTCCTGACCGTCGCCGTGTTCGCCGTCATCGGCGCCGTCGCGAGAGGCGCCGAGCGGCTGTGAGCGCCGACAACCTCGTCGGGCTGATCGTGGCCGCCGTCCTGCTCGGCTATCTGGTGCTGGCCCTGATCTTCCCGGAGAAGTTCTAGTGAGCGGCACCCTCGCGGGCTGGCTCCAGATCGTGGCGCTGGTGGCGGCGCTGGCCCTCACCTACCGGCCGCTGGGCGACGCGATCGCCCACGTCCTCACCACGCCCCGGCATCTGCGCGCCGAGCGGCTGGTCTACCGGCTGGCGGGGGTGGACGGGGACGCCGATCAGCGGTGGAGCGCCTATCTGCGCGGGGTGCTCGCGTTCTCCGCGGTATCGGTGCTCTTCCTGTATGGATTCCTGCGGCTGCAGAGCTGCCTGCCGCTGTCGCTCGGCAGACCGCCGATGCCCGCGGACCAGTCCTTCAACACGGCCGCCTCCTTCGTCACCAACACCAACTGGCAGTCGTACTCCGGCGAGTCGACCCTGGGCCATCTGGTGCAGATGGCCGGGCTCGCGGTGCAGAACTTCGTCTCGGCGGCGGTGGGCATCGCCGTCGTCGCCGCCCTGATCCGCGGCTTCACCCGCACCGGGACCGACCGGGTCGGCAACTTCTGGGTGGATCTGACGCGGATCGTGCTGCGGGTCCTCCTCCCGCTCGCGTTCGTCTTCGCGATCGTGCTGGTGGCGGGCGGTGTGATCCAGAACTTCCACGGGGTGGAGACGGTCCCGACCATCGCCGGGGACCACCAGAGCGTCATCGGAGGCCCGGTGGCCTCCCAGGAGGCCATCAAGGAGCTGGGCACCAACGGCGGCGGCTTCTACAACGCCAACTCCAGCCATCCCTTCGAGAACCCCAACGCCTTCACCAACTGGCTGGAGATCTATCTGCTGCTGGCGATCGCCTTCGCGCTGCCGCGCACCTTCGGCCGGATGGCCGGCGACCACCGGCAGGGGTACGCGATCGTGGCGGTCATGGCGCTGATCTGGGCCGCCTCGGTCGCCATCGTCACCGTCAACGAACTGCACAGCGTCAGCAGCCGGGCGGGCCACGCGGCGGGCGGCATGGCGGAGGGCAAGGAGCAGCGGCTCGGCGTCTGGGCCTCGGCTCTCTTCGCCGCCGCCACCACCCTCACCTCGACCGGCGCGATCGACTCCGCCCATGACTCGTACTCGCCGTTCGGCGGCGGGATGACGATCTTCAACATGATGCTGGGCGAAATCGCGCCCGGCGGCACCGGATCCGGCCTCTACGGCATGCTCGTCCTCGCGGTCATCGCGGTCTTCGTGGCCGGGCTGATGGTCGGGCGCACCCCCGAGTACCTGGGCAAGAAGCTGCGCGGGCGGGAGATGAAGTTCGCCTCCCTGTACATCCTGACCACCCCGGCGGTGGTGCTGGCCGGCGCGGGTCTCGCGATGGCGCGGCCGGGGGAACGCGCCGGGATGCTCAATCCCGGGCCGCACGGCTTCTCCGAGGTGCTGTACGCCTTCACCTCGGCGGGCAACAACAACGGCTCCGCCTTCGCCGGGCTCTCCGTCGACACCGCCTGGTACAACACCGTGCTCGGCCTGGCCATGCTCTTCGGGCGGTTCCTGCCGATGGTGTTCGTCCTGGCGCTGGCCGGGTCGCTCGCCGGGCAGGCCCCGGTGCCGGTCACGGCCGGGACCCTGCCCACCCACCGGCCACAGTTCGTCGGTCTGCTCACCGCCGTGGTCCTCATCGTCGTCGGCCTCACCTACTTCCCCGCTCTCTCGCTGGGACCGCTCGCGGAAGGGCTCCAGTGATGTCCGCACCGTCCCGTCCCGTCTCCGGCGGTCTGCTCGACCCCGGGCAGCTGATCGCCTCCCTCCCCGACGCCGCCAGGAAGCTGGATCCGCGAGGCATGATCAGAAACCCGGTGATGTTCGTGGTGGAGGTCGGCGCGCTCCTCACCACCGCGTTCGCCTGCCGCGGCCCCAGTGTCTTCGCCTGGGTCATCACCGTCTGGCTCTGGCTGACCGTGCTCTTCGCCACCCTCTCGGAGGCCGTCGCCGAGGGGCGGGGCAAGGCCCAGGCGGAGACGCTGCGGCGGACGAAGACGGCCACGGTCGCCCGCCGGCTCGTGGACTGGCGGCCGGGGGCGGCGGAGGTGGCGGAGGAGGAGGTGCCCGCTGCCGAGCTGCGGCTGGGCGACCGGGTGGTGGTCGAGGCGGGGCAGGTCATCCCGGGGGACGGGGATGTGGTCGAGGGCGTGGCCTCGGTCGACGAGTCGGCGATCACCGGCGAGTCGGCGCCGGTCATCCGCGAGTCCGGCGGCGACCGCTCGGCGGTCACGGGCGGTACGAAGGTGCTGTCGGACCGGATCGTCGTGAAGATCACCTCCAGGCCGGGGGAAACGTTCATCGACCGGATGATCGCGCTGGTGGAGGGCGCGGCACGGCAGAAGACGCCGAACGAGATCGCGCTGAACATCCTGCTCGCCTCGCTCACCATCATCTTCCTGCTCGTCGTGGTCACCCTTCAGCCGTTCGCGATCTACGCCCGGGCCGAGCAGTCCATCGTGGTCCTCGTCGCGCTGGTGGTCGCGCTCATCCCCACCACCATCGGCGCGCTGCTGTCCGCGATCGGCATCGCCGGTATGGACCGCCTCGTCCAGCGCAATGTCCTCGCCCTGTCCGGCCGCGCCGTCGAGGCCGCCGGGGACGTCAACACGCTGCTGCTGGACAAGACCGGCACCATCACCTTCGGCAACCGCCAGGCCGCCGAGTTCCTGCCCGTGGGCGGTACGGCGGTCGAAGAGCTCGCGGACGCCGCCCAGTTGTCGTCGCTCGCCGATGAGACGCCGGAGGGCCGTTCGGTGGTGGTCCTGGCGAAGGAGACGTACGGGCTGCGGGCGCGGGACGAGGGCGAGCTGGGCGAGGCCCGGTTCGTGCCCTTCACCGCCCAGACCCGGATGAGCGGGGTGAACATCGGCGGCCGTCAGGTGCGCAAGGGCGCCGCCTCGGCCGTCGCCGAGTGGGTGGCCGGCCACGGGGGGCGGTCCGGTGCCGATGTCCAGGCGGTCGTGGACCGGATCTCCCAGGAGGGCGGCACCCCGCTGGTGGTCGCCGAACACAATGGCGACCAGCAGCGGGGGGTCGCCCGGGTGCTCGGGGTCATCCACCTCAAGGACGTGGTCAAGCACGGCATGCGGGAGCGGTTCGAGGAGCTGCGGCGGATGGGCATCCGCACGATCATGATCACCGGCGACAATCCGCTGACCGCGCGGGCCATCGCGGACGAGGCCGGGGTGGACGACTTCCTGGCGGAGGCCGCGCCCGAGGACAAGATGGCGCTCATCCGGCGCGAGCAGGCGGGCGGCAAGCTGGTGGCGATGACCGGCGACGGCACCAACGACGCCCCCGCGCTGGCCCAGGCGGACGTCGGCGTCGCCATGAACACCGGCACCTCGGCCGCCAAGGAGGCCGGGAACATGGTCGACCTGGACTCCAACCCCACCAAGCTGATCGAGATCGTGGAGATCGGCAAACAGCTGCTCATCACCCGCGGTGCGCTGACCACGTTCTCCATCGCCAACGACGTGGCGAAGTACTTCGCCATCATCCCCGCGATGTTCGCCGTGGTCCATCCGGGCCTGGAGAAGCTCAATGTCATGCGGCTGCACAGCCCGACCTCGGCCATCGCCTCCGCGATCATCTTCAACGCGCTCATCATCGTCGCACTGATCCCGCTCGCCCTGCGCGGTGTCCGCTACCGGCCCTCCTCGGCGGCGGACCTGCTCGGCCGCAATATCCGGGTCTACGGCCTCGGCGGGCTCGTACTGCCCTTCCTCGGCATCAAACTCGTCGATCTGGTCGTCCAGTTCGTCCCCGGACTGCGCTGACCGACGACCCGCCAGGACGGTCTGGCAGAAGGCGCCTCCATGACCAAGTCGCTTCCCCTCGTGGTCCGCAACCACCTGACCGCCCTGCGGATCCTGGTCGTGTTCACGCTCGTCACCGGCGGCCTCTATCCGCTGGCCGTCACCGGCGTGGCCCAGGGCGCCTTCCCGTACCAGGCCAACGGCTCACGGATCACCCGGCACGGTACGGTCATGGGCTCCACCCTCCTCGGCCAGAACTTCGCCCTGCCCGGGGAACGCCCCGGGGGCTCCGGCCGGGCGCCCCGGCCCGATCCCGCGTGGTTCCAGCCCCGCCCGTCCGCCGGCGGATACGACCCGCTGGCCTCCGGCGCCTCCAACCTCGGCCCCAACAACCCGGTCCTGGTGCGGACGGTCGAGGCGCGGCGTGCCGCGGTCGCGCGGTTCGACGGTGTCGCCCCCGGGGACGTCCCCGCGGACGCGGTCACCGCCTCCGGCTCCGGCCTGGATCCGCACATCTCCGCGGCGTACGCCTACGAGCAGGTGAACCGGGTGGCCAAGGCCCGCGGTCTGCGGCCGGCAATCGTGCGCGCGCTGGTCACCGCCCATGTCCAGGACCGTGTCCTCGGCTTCCTGGGCGAGCGGCGGGTGAACGTCGTCCAGCTCAACGCGGCGCTGGCCGACCACGGATGAGGCGCGCCCCGAACGATTTCCATCGATAGTCAATCGATGTCCATGCGCTCGTCGTAGCCCGTCCTGGGGTTGACGGTCCGCCCGGCCGCCCACCAGTTCTCGCTGTTCGTCTCGACCGCGCACAGGAGGATGTCCTCCTCGGGGACGTCCGCGTACAGCCGGAGATTCCCGCGGATGGCCGCGAACAGCTCCGCCTTCTGCTGGGGGTCGCGGTCGTTGAAGAAGAGCTGGATGAACATCGTGCGGTCGCCGCGGCGGATGCCGAAGAACACCGGCTGCGTCTGGACGTTCTCGGGCTTGAGCTCGTGGATGAGGTGGAACTGATCGTCCTGCGGCACCTTCAGGACGTCCACCATGGACCGGTGGATGCCCAGCGAGACATTCCGGCGGTACTCCGGGGTGGTGCCCTCGCGCAGGTAGATGTTGACCAGAGGCATGGTGTGTCGTTTCCGTTCTGCTGTGGTGTGTTCACCACGCTAGGAACGCCCACGACATTCCGCCAACGAATGTCCTGCATGGCCGGTATGCTGTCTGCGCATGGACGTGCGCACATGGACATGACCCTGGCCGGGCTGCGGGTGCTGCGCGAGGTGGCGGAGCGGGGCACGATCACCGCCGCGGCGGAGGCGCTCGGGTACACCCAGTCGGCCGTCTCCCGGCAGGTGGCCGCGCTGGAGCAGGCGGCCGGTGCCCGGCTCTTCGACCGCCACCCCGGCGGTGTGCGGCTGACCACCGAGGGGCGCGCCCTGCTGCGGCACGCCGTGGTCGCGCTGGACGCGCTCGACGCGGCCGACCGGGAGCTGCGCGGGGGCGAGGCGGAGAACGTCCCGGTCCGGCTCGGCTTCTTCCCCACCGCCGGAGCGGTGATCGTGTCCCGCGCGCTGGCCAACCTGCGCCGGGAACACCCCCGGATCCGGGTGAGCACACGGGAGGGCGCCACCCCGTCGCTGGTGCGGGCGTTGCGCACCGGCACCCTCGATATCGCCCTGCTGACCTCCAGGCCACCCCACCGCTCCCCCGACGCCGACGCCCCGCCGCTGCGCGTGGAGCCGCTGTTCGAGACCCGGCTGGCCGTGGCGGTGGCGGCGGGCGGCCGGTTCGCCGGACGCGACAGCGTCACGGCCGAGGAGATCGCGGGCGAGCCGTGGATCGCCAGCCCGGCCGCCGCGGACGAGCCACTGCTCGGCGTCTGGCCGGGGCTGCCGGGACGGCCCCGGGTGCGCCACACCGTCCGCGACTGGCTGACGAAGCTGCACCTGGTGGCGGCCGGGGCGGGTATCACCACGGCCCCGCCGGCGCTGCTTCCCGCCGTCCCGCCCGGTGTGCGTATCGTCGCCGTCGAGGGCGTGGCGGAGGAGTGGCGACGCGTCAGCCTCGTACCCGCGCCGGGCCCCGCCACCGCGTCGGCGAACGCGGTGGTGCACGCCCTGCGGCAGGAAGCGGCCGAGCTGGCCGACGACCCCGGCTGACGGCCTCGGCCGATGCCCCCGGGCTAGACTGGACCAGCCAGTCCAGTCCAGAGGGGTGCCATGCACAAGGAGCTGACGGCGAAGGGGAAGGCCACCCGGAACCGGATCATCGAGGGCGCGGCCGCGGTGCTGCGCGAGAAGGACGTGTCGGTGGCCACGCTCGACGACGTCATGGCGCGCACCCGCACCAGCAAGAGCCAGTTGTTCCACTACTTCCCCGAAGGGAAGGACGAGTTGCTGCTGGCGGTCGCGCACCACGAGGCCGACCAGGTCATCGAGGACCAGCAGCCGTATCTGGGCTGCCTGGACTCCTGGGAGGCATGGCAGCGGTGGCGCGATCAGGTGGTCAAGCGCTACGCGGAGCAGGGCGAGGAGTGCCCGCTGGGCTCGCTGGTCCTCCATCTGGGCCGCTCCACCCCGGGCGCCCGGGATGTCGTGGTGACGTTGATGCGGCAGTGGCAGGAGAGCCTGGCCACCGGCATCCGGGCCCTGCAGACGAGCGGGCAGCTGCCCGCCGAGCTGGATGTCGAGCACCGCGCGGCCGCCCTGCTGGCGGGCATCCAGGGCGGTGTGCTGATTCTCCAGTCGACCGGCCGAGCCGACCACCTGCGGGCCGCGCTCGATCAGGGAATCGGGGATCTGCGGCGCGCCGCGGCGGCCTGAGCGGCCACGGATGAGCGCACCGCGGCGGCCCGAGCGACCCCGGATACTGGACTTGCAAGTCCATTTTTTTCTTCGCACAGTGGCATGGCCCCGGCGGAATCGCGGGGCATCCATGGTGCGGTGAACGAGCGTGCGGGAGTGCGTGATGAGTGGACGGCTGCAGGACAAGAGGGCGCTGGTGACCGGTGCCACCAGCAACATCGGGCGGGCGATCGCCGAGCGGTTCGCCGCCGAGGGCGCGCATGTGGTGGTGTCCGGCCGCAGCGCCGAGCGGGGTACGGAGGTGGTCGACGCCATCCGCGCGAGGGGCGGCCGGGCCGACTTCGTACAGGCGGATCTGGACGGAACCGCGGAGGCCTCCCGCGCCCTGGCCGAGGAGGCGGGGTCCGTTCTGGGTGGAGGCATCGACGTCCTGGTCAACAACGCCGGGATCTACCCCGGCGACAGCACCGCGGACACCGACGAGAAGTCCTTCGACCAGGTCTACGCGGTGAATGTGAAGGCGCCGTTCTTCCTGACCGCCGCGGTCGCTCCGGCGATGGCCGAGGCCGGTGGCGGGGCGATCATCAACCTGGGGTCGTGGATCGCCCGGCTGGGCATTCCGATGGGCGCGCTCTACAGCTCCAGCAAGGGCGCGATGGAGACCCTGACGCGGGCCTGGGCCGCCGAGTTCGGCCCGCGCGGTGTGCGGGTGAACGCGATCTCTCCGGGAGTGGTCCACACGCCCGTACCCGGCGAGGCGCACCCGGGCGAGGCCATGATGAACGGCACCCCGGCCGGGGGCGTCGGCAGTCCGGAGGCCATCGCGCACGCGGCGGTCTATCTCGCGGGCGACGAGGCCGCGTTCGTCCACGGCATCGTGCTGGACGTCGACGGCGGTCGCACCACGGCGGCCGTCATCGCGGCGTAGCGGACCGCGTGTTCCGGCCAGTGGGCACGGGGGCCGCGCTAGCGGTGTGCGGCACCCTCGGAGGCCGGCCGGGCGAGGGTGTCCGCCACCGTGGCGCACGCGAGCCGGACCACGGAGCGCAGCTCAGCGTCCGGCGCACCGGCCCGGCTCAGTACGGCCAGCGACTGGTTGACGGCGACGACGTACGTGGCGAGCTCGTCGAGCGCCCGGGGCTCGGCCGAGGCGCCCGCCAGCGCCTCACGCACCCGTCGGCGCTGGAGGTCGAGCAGATCGCGCACCTTGGCGGCGTTCTCCTCCTGGAGCGTCGGTGACTGCGTGGCGGACTGCGCGATGAGGCACCCGGTCGGGGTCTCCGGGTCGGCGATGCGGGCGAGGATGACGTCGAAGAACGCCTCCACCGCACGCACCGGATCACCGGGGTGCGCGGCGAGCGCCTGCTCGTACCGGGCGCCGTAGACCGCCGCATAGCGGTCGAGGCACTGGCGGAACAGCCGGTCCTTGCTGCCGAAGGCGCCGTAGAGGGAGCCGCGTCCGAGGCCGGTGGCGGAGCCGAGCGCATCGAGCGAGGCGTCCGCGTATCCGCGCTGCCAGAACACGTGCATGGCCTGATCGAGGGCCGTCCCGACATCGAACTGCTTCCGGCCCGCCACGCGGCCCACCTCCTGTTTCACGACTCCGGTGTGATGCTACCTACATCTTGGACCGATCGGTCACATCATGTTTGAACGATTGGTCCAAGATGGCTAGCGTGACGGTATGACTTCCTCCTCAGCGTCCCCGCCCGCGCCCCGAGGCCCCGGTTCCGCCGCCCATGTGCCGGGCCTCCCGGACGGCTTCACCGACACCTTCACCAGCCACTACGTGGACACCGGAGAGCTGCGGCTGCACGCCGTCACCGGCGGTGAGGGGCCCGCGCTGCTGCTCCTGTGCGGCTGGCCGCAGACGTGGTACGCCTGGCGCCTGCTGATGCCGGCGCTGGCCCGGGACTTCCATGTCGTGGCGGCCGATCCGCGCGGGGTCGGGCTGTCCGGCAAACCCCTGGACGGGTACGACACCGGCACACTCGCCACCGACATGGTGACGCTGATGGAGGCGCTCGGGCATCGGCGGTTCGCCATGGTCGGCCATGACATCGGGATGTGGACCGGCTACGCCCTGGCCGCCGATCACCCGGACCGGCTCGACCGGCTGGCCGTCGCCGAGGCCGCCATCCCGGGCCTGTCCCCCGCACCACCGCTCTTCGGCAGCGGCGAGGCCAACGACCGCCTCTGGCACTTCGCCTTCAACCGCCTCACCGACCTCAACGAGCGGTTGGTCAGCGGACGGGAACACCTCTACTTCGGCCATCAATTCGCCACCAAGGCCGCGAGGCCACTGCCCGACCACGCCGTCCGGCACTACGTCGACACCCTCGCCACCGACCCGGACGCCCTGCGCGCCAGCTTCGCCTTCTACCGCGCCCTCGACACCACCATCGCGCAGAACCAGCGGCGCACGACCCGGCGACTGACCCTCCCCGTCCTGACGATCGCGGGAGCGGAGAACCTGGGCGAGGCGGTCGGCGCCACGATGAGGCTCGCCGCGGACGATGTGGAAAGCGTGGTCCTTCCCGACTGCGGCCACTACCCCGCCGAGGAGGCCCCGGACGCGACGCTGTCCGCGCTGACCCCATTCCTGGCCCCGTACCGGGACAGCTGACGACAGGCTCCGATCGTCTGGAGAGGCACATCGGACAGCGGGAAGCCCGGCGCCCCGAAGACGAAGCCGCCGAAGAAGGTGCTGCCGTTGATGGTGCGTCCGAGGCCGCCCATCAGCGCGGCGACCTTCGTACCGACGGGGACTCACCGCCGGGGCACGCCTCCGGATGTCGGCGAGCCCCCACCGGGCGTTCGGCGAGCCCCTCCGGATGTCAGCGAAACCCCTTCTCACCGTAGGCCCCGCGGTCGGCCGCTCGCGATCGGACGGGCCCCTCTCGCTTGGCGCGCCCGGTCCGGCGTGCGGTCAGGACTGGTCCAAGGCCCGTTCGATCGCGCGGCGGGCCCGGCCCGCGGCCGCCCGGTCGTGCTGGAGCTGCATGGCCGCGTTCAGCGCCAGTCCGGCGGCGAGGATCTCGAACAGCGCCTGGTCGATGTCGAACCCGGCGGGCAGCTCGCCGCCCTCCACCGCCGCGGTCAGGTCCGCCCGCAGCTGTTCCCGCCAGCGCGACCACACCTCGGCCACCGCGTCGCGGACCCGGCCGGGGCGGCCGTCGTACTCGGTGAGCGCCGCGGTCATCAGGCAGCCACCGGGCAGCAGTGGCGCCTCCAGGTAGCCCACGGAGTTGGCGCACACCGCGCGCAGCCGCCGCAGGCCCGGCGGCTCGGCCAGTGCGGGCTCGACCACCCGGTGCCAGAAGTCCACGAACGCCTTGTCCAGCGTGGAGATCTGCAGCGTCTCCTTGGTGCCGAAGTGCTTGTGCACCCCGGACTTGCTCATCTCCAGCTCCTCGGCGAGCCGGCCGATGGTGATGCCGTCCAGCCCTTCCTCGGAGGCGATCTCGGCGGCACGGCCGAGGATCCGGCCCCTGGTGGCCCACGCTTCGGCCGCTGAGCGTCGTGGTGACATGCGAGAAGGATAGCGTACGCACGTTCGCTATTGATTTAACGAACGACCGTACGCTAAATTCCGTGGCGACCAACCACCGGAACGAAGGAGTGCGAGATGCGGGTGCGACGACTGGGCTGGGCCGGACTGGAGATCGAGGCGGACGGCCAGCGTCTGGTGATCGACTACGTGCGGGACCTCTCACCGCTGTTCACGGGGTGGAAGCCCGGCGTGGGGCTGGCGGCGCCGAGCGGGAAGGCCACCGCCGCGCTGGTCACCCACCTGCACCGGGACCACACCGACGCGTCCGCGCTCGCGGACACACTGACGCCGGGGGCGCCGGTGCTGCGGCCGGCGCCCGGTCACGGCGACGACGTGGACAACGTGACGACGCTGCCGGCCGAACGCGAGCTGACCCTGCACCGGCTGGCCGCCGAGGTCGTGGATACCTGGTCCAGCCACGACATCGGGCCGTTCCGCGTCACCGCGGTCCCCTCGGTCGACGGGCTGGGCGACCCACAGCTGAACTGGGTGGTGCAGGCCGACGGGCAGCGGGTCTTCCACGGCGGCGACACGATGTTCCACGGCTACTGGTGGCTCATCGCACGCCGGTTCAGCCCGTTCGACGCGGCGTTCCTGCCCGCCAACGGCGCGGTGGTCGACGCACCGCACCTGCAGCCGCCCAGCCCACTGCCCGCCGCGATGGACCCCAGGCAGGCCGCCGCGGCCGCGGAGATCCTCGACGCCCGGTACGCGGTACCGGTGCACTACGAGACGGAGCAGCCCGACAAGATCGCGGGCTACGTCGAGGTCTCCGACCCGGAGCACGAGCTCCGCACGCACGCCGGACGGCGCGCACGCATACTGGCCGTCGGGGAATGGCTGGACCTGGCCACATGACCGGAAACCCCGCCGTGCCAACGGGCTCTTCGGCACCCGGCTGACCCGCCCGGAACAGTGGCTGCTCGCAGTTCCGTACCGCTGTCAGGCCCGGCCTGGCGTGGGAGGCGTACTACGGGCGGCCCTTCCCGTGCACACGGCCCTCACCGAGCGAGGGGTGACCGTCTCCGGCATCTGACCGCGAGACTCGGTCATGTGCCGGCCCCGGGTCTCCCGGGCGTCCCGAACGTCCCGGGCAGGATCTCGGCGGCATCCGGCAGATGCCACGGGTAGGGCGCGATCAGTTCGCTGACGGCTGGTTCGGGGCCCCAGGAGCCGGGGGCGTAGGGCTGGACCGGCGGGGGGTTTTCGAGGAGGGGGGTCGACGCGGCCCAGATGTGTTCGATGCCGCCTGCCCGGGTGAACAGCGACTGGTCGCCCAGCATGGCGTCCAGGATGAGGCGTTCGTACCCCTCGAGCCCGTTCTCCTCGCAGAACGACCCGGCGTAGCCGAAGGCCATCGTGGCCGGTTCGAGCCGCATGGCGGGGCCGGGCTCCTTGACGAGGAAGCGGGCGGCGAACCACCCGGGGTCCCCGAAGTCGATCACGATCTTGTTACCTCGGTCCCGCTCCTGGTCGGCGAGGTCGGTGGGGTCGGTGGGGAACATCCGCAGGGGCGGCTCGCGCAGTCCGAGGGTGATCACCTGGCGGCGCTGTGCGAGGTTCTTGCCGGAGCGCAGATGGAACGGGACCCCGGCCCACCGCCAGTTGTCCACCTCCACCCGCAGCGCGGCGAACGTCTCGGTCGTCGAATCGGGGGCCACACCCGGTTCGTCGCGGTAGCCCTCGTACTGGCCGCGCACGACATCCCCGGGCTGAATGGGGCGCAGCGCCTCGAAGACCTTGTCCTTCTCGTCGCGCAACTGCTCGGCGGCGAGCGAGACCGGTGGTTCCATCGCCACGATGCCGAGCACCTGGATCAGATGGGTGACGATCATGTCCCGGAAGGCCCCGGTGCCCTCGTAGAAGTGGGCACGGCCCTCGAGGCCGAGCGTCTCGGGTACATCGATCTGCACATATCTGATGTGGTCCCGGTTCCAGTTGGGCTCGAACATGCCGTTGGCGAACCGGAGGGCGAGGATGTTGTCCACCGACTCCTTGCCGAGGAAGTGATCGATGCGGAAGACCCGGGATTCGTCGAAGACGGTGTTGATCGTCTCATTGAGCGCCCGCGCCGACGCCAGATCGGTGCCGAAGGGCTTCTCCACGATCACCTTCGCGTTCTCCGCCGCCAGGCCCGTGTCGCCGAGCATGCCGATGGTGGACGCGAACGCCGAGGGCGGAATGGCCAGGTGGAACAGTCTGCGGGACGGCCCGCCGAGGGAGTCCTCCGCCGCCCGTACGGCCGCGAGCAGCGCCCCGGGGTCCTGGGGGTCGGCCGCGCCGAAGGACAGCGACTCCTCGAAGGACTTCCACCCCGGCCCGGTCGGCTTGGACCGTCCGAAGGTGGCGACCGCGTCATGGGCGAGGGTGCGGAACGCGTCGTCGCTCATCGCGGAGCGGGTCGGGGCCGAGCCCACGATGCGGTAGCCGTCGGGGAGGAGTCCCGCGGCGGCGAGGTGGAACAGCCCGGGGAGCAGCTTGCGCTTGGCGAGGTCGCCGGTGGCGCCGAAGAGCACGATCACATGGTCGTCCGGTGCCGTCATCGCCCGCTCCTCTTCTCGGCGTGTCCGCCGAACTCGCTGCGCATGGCGGACAGCACCCGGTCGGCGAACTCGCCGAGGCCCCGGGACTGGAAGCGGTCGGTGAGCGCCGTGCTGATCACGGCGGCGGGTACGCCTTCGTCGATCGCGGCTCGTACCGTCCAGCGCCCTTCGCCGGAGTCCGAGACGCGCCCGGTGAACTCGTCCAGCTGCGGTGACCGGGCCAGCGCGTCGGCGGTGAGGTCGACGAGCCAGGAGCCCACGACCGAGCCGCGGCGCCACACCTCGGCCACCTCGCCGACGTCTATCTCGTACTGGTACGCCTCCGGCTCGCGCAGCGGGGTGGTCTCCGCGTCCGCGGCGCGCTTGCGCAGTCCGGCGTCCGCGTGGTCGATGATGCTGAGCCCCTCGGCGATCGCGGCCATCATGCCGTACTCGACCCCGTTGTGGACCATCTTCACGAAGTGGCCGGCTCCGCTCGGACCGCAGTGGAGATAGCCCTCGGGCGCGGTCCCGTCGCCGTGTCTGCTCGGTGTCGGCTCGGCGGAGCCGGTGCCGGGCGCGATGGTGCGGAAGATGGGGTCGAGCCGGGCGACGGGCCCGTCCTCACCGCCGATCATCAGGCAGTAGCCGCGCTCAAGTCCCCAGACGCCGCCGGAGGTTCCGCAGTCCAGGTAGTGGATGCGGTGCGGGGCGAGCTGTGCCGCGCGGGTGATGTCGTCGCGGTAGTAGGAGTTGCCACCGTCGATGACGGCGTCGTCCGGGTCGAGGAGCTCGGTGAGCTGGTCGAGGGTGGGCTGTACGACGGCGGCGGGCAGCATGAGCCACGCGGCCCGTGGCCGCTCCAGCTTCGCCACCAGGTCGCCGAGCGAGCGGGCGGCGACCGCGCCCTCGCCCGCCATTTCCTGTACGGCGCTTTCGTTGACGTCGTAGACCACACAGCGGTGGCCGTCGCGCATCAGCCGGCGCACGAGGTTCGCGCCCATCCGGCCGAGCCCGATCATGCCGAGTTGCATGGGGGTGTCGGTAGCCATGTGCTCTCCTGTCGCGTCATCGCCCGCTCAGCCCGGGGCCACCAGCTCACGCGCCACCTGCGCGACGCGCTCGGGGGTGAATCCGAACTTCGTGAGCAGCTGTTTGAGGGGTGCGGAGGCGCCGAAGGTGTGCATTCCGACGACGGCCCCGTCCGCGCCGACGTACCGGTCCCAGCCGAACGTGGAGGCCTCCTCCACCGCGACCCTGCGCGTGACCGCGGGCGGCAGCACCTGGTCGCGGTACTCGCGCGGCTGCCGGTCGAACAGCTCCCAGCAGGGCATGCTCACCACCCGGGACGCGATGCCCTCGGCGGTGAGCTCCTCGTGTGCGGCCAGGGCCAGTGCCACCTCGGAGCCGGTGGCGAGCAGGATCACCTCGGGCTCGCCCCGGTCCGCGTCCGCCAGGACGTAGGCACCCCACGCGACACCGGTGGCCGCCCCGAGCCGGGCGCGGTCGAGGGTGGGCAGGGGCTGGCGGGAGAGGACCAGCGCGGCCGGCGCCCGGCGGAGACCGGCGACCACCCGCCACGTTTCGGCGACCTCGTTCGCGTCGGCGGGGCGGAACACCAGCAGGCCGGGCGTGGCACGCAGCCCCGCGAGCTGCTCGACGGGCTGGTGGGTGGGGCCGTCCTCGCCGACCCCGATGGAGTCGTGGGTGAAGATGTGCACGGTGGGGATCTCCATCAGCGCGGAGAGGCGAATGGCCGCCTTGGCGTAGTCGGAGAAGATCAGGAACCCGGACCAGTACGGACGGAGCTTCGTCAGCGCCATTCCATTGGCGACGGCCGCGGCCGCGTGTTCCCGGACGCCGAAGTGCAGATTGCGCCCGGCGTGGTCATACGGCTGGAAGTCGCCCGCACCGCCGAAGGTGAGGCGGGTCTTGGTCGACGGCGCCAGGTCGGCGGATCCGCCGAGCACCCAGGGCACCGCCTTGGCCACCGCGTTCAGCACCTGCCCCGAGGAGTCGCGGCCGGCCAGGCCCTTCGGGTCGGCGGGGAAGGTGGGCAGCGCGGTCTCCCAGCCGTCCGGCAGCTCACGGCGCTGGATCCGCTCCAACTCGTCGGCGAGCTCGGGGTACGCGCCGCGGTAGGCGTCGAACGTCTTCTCCCAGTGGCTGCGCAACTGGCCACCGCGCGCGCCGATCCCCCGGGCGAACCAGTCGGGCACACCGTCGGGGATGTGGAAGTCGGCGTCGGGTGGCAGGCCGAGGGCGCGCTTGGTGGCTTTGACCCCCTCCGGCCCGAACGGCGCCCCGTGTGCTTTCGGTGAGTCCTCGACCGGCGAGCCGTAACCGATGTGGCTGTGGACGAGGATCAGGGTCGGGCGCGCGGCCTCGGCGCGGAAGGAGTGGAAGGCGCGGCCGATCCGGCTCAGGTCGCCTGCGTCGGCCACGGTGGTCACGTTCCAGCCGTAGGCCAGGAAGCGCGCGGCGAGGTCCTCGGTGAAGGTGATGTCGGTGTGGCCCTCGATGGTGACCCGGTTGGAGTCGTAGATCCAGCACAGATTGGACAGCCGCAGATGTCCGGCGAGCGAGGCCGCCTCGGAGGAGACGCCCTCCATCATGCAGCCGTCCCCGGCGAGCGCGTACACATCGAAGTCGAAGAGCGTGAAGTCGTCGCGGTTGTACCTCGCCGCCAGCCACTGACCGGCGATCGCCATGCCGACGGAGGTGGCGACGCCCTGGCCGAGCGGGCCGGTGGTCGTCTCGACGCCGCTCGTCCACCGGTACTCGGGGTGGCCGGGGCAGCGCGAGTCGAGCTGCCGGAAGGACTTCAGATCGTCGAGGGTCACCGCGGGACGGCCCAGCACCTCGTACTCGGGGTCGACCGTGCGCACGCCGGTCAGGTGCAGCAGCGTCCAGAGCAGGGCGGAGGCATGGCCCTCGGAGAGCACGAAGCGGTCGCGGTTCGGCCAGATGGGATCGGCGGGATCGAAGCGCAGAAACCGCTGCCACAGTGTGTACGCGACGGGCGCCATCCCCATGGGCGTTCCGGGGTGCCCCGAATTCGCCTTCTGGATCGCGTCCATGCACAGTCCGCGGATCGTGTTCACCGACAGCGTGTCCAGGTCGGTCATGGCGACGCCGCCCTCCGTGCGCTCGATGGATGTCTGTTGAGCCTCGCCAGGTCGCTAGGTGTCGGATCGGACGATCGTCGCGAGGACGTCGTTGAAGGCCTCGGTGGAGGTGGGGTGGGTGTAGACGGCGTTGCGGAGCTCGGCCGCCCGGATGCCGTGGCGCATGGCGAGCGCGACGGTGTTGATGAGTTCCTGCGCGTCCACGCTGAGCAGGGCGGCGCCCAGGATCTCGTCGGTCTCGGCGTCGAGCACGAACTTCATCACCCCACGGGTGTCCTCGACGATGTACGCACGCGGCATGGCGACGATCTCGGCGACCGGCTGGCTCGCGACCTTCACCCGGTGCCCGGCCGCGCGGGCCTGTTTCTCGGTGAGCCCGACGGTGGCCAGCGGCGGGGTGATGAAGACGGTGTGCGGGATGGCGACCCGGTCGTCGGTGGACCGCTTGCCCTCGCCGAGGAGCTGGTCGAGGACGATACGGCTGTCGTCGAGGGAGACATAGGTGAACTGCGGCCCGCCGTTGACATCTCCGAGGGCGAAGATGTGCGGCCGGCTGGTGCGCAGATGCTCGTCGACCTCGACCGCGCCGCGCTCGGTGGTACGCACACCGGCGGCGTCCAGCGCCAGATCGCGGGTGGCCGGTGCGCGGCCGGTGGCGGCGAGGACGGCGTCGGCCTCCAGCGTGTGCTGTTGGCCGTCCGTCTCGTAGACGACGGTCACGTGGGTTTCGCCGTCGCGGACCTCCGTGACGTCGGCCCCCGTGACGATCTCGATGCGCTCCTCCACCAGGATGTTCTCGGCGACGGCGGCAACGTCGTCGTCCACCAGGCCGAACACCTTCGGGGCCGCCTCGAGCACGGTGACCTCGGAGCCGAACTGCCCGTAGATGGAGGCGAATTCGAGGCCGAGGTAGCCGCCGCCGATGATCGCCAGCCGTTCCGGGAGGATGGTGGTGTCGATCAGTTCGGTGCTGGTGACGGTGTACTGGCTGGTCCGCAGGCCGGGGATGTCGAGGACGATCGGCTCCGATCCGGTGTTGATGAGGATCGTCTCCGCGGTGATCGTCAGGGGGCCGTCGGCGGTCTCGACGCGCACGGTGTGCGGATCGGTGAACGCGGCGGTCCCGGTGATCACCGAGACGGTGTCCATGTCGTTCAGCCCGTCGTAGTTGTCACCGCGGAACAGCTTCGTCAGCGCCTGCACCTCGCCGACGGAGCGCTCGTACCACTCCTGGGGCACATCCTCCGGCCGGCGCTTGCGGGAGTGGTGGACCAGTGCCTTGGTCGGCACACAGCCGACGTTCGGGCAGGTGCCGCCGTACATCCGTGCCGACCGCTCGACCAGCACCACGCGCTTGCCGAGCCCACCCATCGTGGCGGCCACCGTCTTGCCGCCCTTGCCGAAACCGATCACGAGCACATCGGCTCGCAGGCTGCGGTCGGTGGTGTCCATGGTCGCTCCCCTTCTCGGCCCTCCAGGGGGTGCTGCCTCCGTCATTTCAACGGCACCACCAACGCCGCGGCCCCGCAACTGGCCGCCCCCGGCACCACCGCGCACCCTGGAAGCAGGCGGAACCGGAGGAGAACGTGTGATGGCCGGACCGATAGCGGTGCTCTTCGACATCGACGAAACCCTGGTCCACACCGGAGGCTCGGGAGCCCGGAGTTGGGCCTGGGCCTTCGACCGGTTGCACGGCGTGGCCGCCGATATCGGAAAACACACCTCGGCCGGGGAGACGGATCCGCAGGTCGGCCGGGAGACGTTCCGGGCCGTGCTCGGCCGCGAGCCCAGTCACGATGAGATGGCCCGTCTGTACGCGGCGTATCTGTGGCATCTCGCGGAGGACATCCGGGCCTCGGAGGGGTATCGCGTCATGGACGGCGTCGAGGACACCCTGCGGCGGATCACGGACGCGGGGATCATTCTCGGGCTCATCTCCGGCGCGATGGAGGGCGCGGCCCGGATCAAGATGGAACCGGGCGGGCTGGGCCGCTATTTCGTGTTCGGCGCCTACGGCTCGGACTCCCCGGACCGGGCGGAGATCACCCGCCTGGCGATGGCGAAGGCCGCCCGGCTGCACGGGCACGATCTGGGCCGCTCCGATGTCTACGTGGTCGGGGACACCCCCCGTGACATCGAGGCCGCGCACGCGGCGAACGCGACGGCGGTGGGGGTCGCGAGCGGCCACTACTCCGCGGAGGAGCTGCGTGCCGCCGAGGCCGACCATGTGCTCACGTCGCTGACCGAGCCGTTCCCGCACACGTGAGCGCGGCGTGAGCACGCGCGGGGCCGACGGGGGCCGCCCCCGGTCAGCCCTCCGCGGCGGCGTCCTTCTCCCGGTCGTAGGCGGCCCGCGCCTCCAGCACCTCGTCCATGTGACGCGTCGACCAGTTCGTCAACGCCACCAACGGCTCGCGCAGCGTGGTGCCCAGTGCGGTGAGCTCGTACTCGACCCGGGGCGGAATCTCCGGATGGACGGTCCGCCGGATCAGCCCGTCCCGCTCCAGCGCGCGCAGCGTCTGCGTGAGCATCTTCTCGCTCACCCCGTCCAGCTTCCGGCGCAGCGCGGTGTACCGCTTGGTGCCGGATTCCGCGAGTTCACCGAGGACGAGGACGGTCCACTTGTCGCCGATGCGGTCCAGGACCTCACGGGACGGACAGCCGCCGGCGTACGGGTCCCAGTCGGTGCGCGGTGCTTTCGCCATGCCCGTGTTCTCCTCCGCCGCCTCGGCCATACTCTCCATCAGAGAGTAACCATACCAAAAAGTGGTCACTTCCCAACGGGGAGCCACTCCGGTGTACTTCTGACGGGGCGCTCGAGCCCCCTTTCGAACCATGTGAACCACGTACCGGAAGCAGGAGTACAGACATGTCCATCGCCATTACCGGAGCCACCGGCCAGCTCGGCCGTCTCGTCGTGGAGGACCTGCTGCGCCGCGGAGTGGCGGCACACGGCATCATCGCCACCGGGCGGAGCACCGACCGGCTGGCCGATCTGGCCGAGCGCGGCGTCCAGGTGCGGCAGGCCGACTTCACCGACCCCGCCGGCCTCACCGAGGCGTTCAAGGGGGCGCGGAAGGTCCTGCTCGTGTCGACGACCACCGTCAGCGAGCGGTTCGACAACCACACCCGCGCCATCGACGCGGCCGCGCGGGCCGGTGCCGAGCTGATCGCCTACACCAGCACGCTCAACGCGCACACCGCGAGCATGATCCTCGCCGACGCCCATGCGAAGACCGAGCGGTATCTGCGCGACAGCGGCGTGCCCGGGGTCGTCCTGCGCAACGGCTGGTACCTGGAGAACTACACCTCCCAGATCCCGCTCTATCTGCGGTCCGGAGTCGTGCCCGGCAGTGCCGGTGCCGGGCGGGTCAGCGCCGCGTCGCGACGCGACTACGCGGCGGCCGCGGCCACCGTCCTGACCGCCGAAGGGCATGCGGGCTCCGTGTACGAACTGGGCGGGGACACCGCCTTCTCCCTCACGGAGCTGGCCACCGCGCTGTCCGCCGCCACCGGCCAGGAGGTGGTCTACAGCGACCTCCCCGCCGAGCGGTTCCGCGGCGCGCTGCTCGACGCCGGGCTGCCCGCCGAACTGGCCGGGGTGCTCGCCGATTCGGACCTCGGGCTCAAGCGCGGTGAGCTCTTCACCGACTCCTCGGATCTGAGCCGTCTGATCGGCCGACCCACGACCACCCTCACCGACGCGCTCACCGACGCGCTCACCGGGGCTCTCGGCTCCTGACGGCGGGGCCACCGCGGCGGCGGTCGCCGGTGCCGCGCCGGTTCGGTGTGGAGACACGGGCCATGTCGATGCTTTGATCTGTTCGTCGGACGGACGCGTTCGACCGCCGCGGAACAGAGGGTGCGCATGGCAGGCAACGACGGACTGTCCGGGGAAACGTCGTCCGGGGAGGCGCCATGAGGCTGTCCACCCGCATCGCGCTCGCGGTCGGCGTGAGCGTGCCGCTGCTGGTGCTGGCCTCCGGCTGGCTGCTGCTGCGTCTGGTCGGCGACGACCTGCGCGCACACCAGAACTCCCAGTTGCGCGCTCGCGCCACGGTCGTCGCCAAGAACGCCAAGGCGTTCCTCGAGGTCGCCGGGACCGACCGCCCGGTCATGGAGCGGGCCCGGCAGCGGCGGCTGGTCAACTCCGCGCGGGACGTGGGCATCCGGCTGACCGCGCCCGGGGGCACGATCTCGGCCGGGCCGCAGCCCGACCCGTTCCCCTCGCTGCCCCGCAACGCCCCGAAGAACGCCCCGAAGCCGGTCACCGTGACCTCCGGTGACACGGACTGGCTGGTCCTGTCGCTGCGTGTCGGTGCCGCGAAAGAGGGCACCACGCCGAATCTGTGGCTGTTCTCGCCGGACACCGCCGAGGAGGAGCTGGCGCTGGTGCGCCAACGGGTCTTGTTCGGGGCGCTGGTGGCCGCGCCCCTGGCCGGGGCCACCACCTGGGCCATCGCGGCACGGGCGGTCCTGCCGCTGCGGCGGCTGCAGCGGCGCACCAGCGGCCTGGACCCCCGGACCAGTACCGTACGCCTGGAGCACACGCCGACCCGTATCGGCGAGGTCGACGACCTGGCGTACACGCTGCAGACCGTGCTCGCCCGCTACGACGAGCAGGTCGAACGCACCGGGGAGGCGCTCGCCACCGCCCGCGCGTTCGCCGCGACCGCGTCCCACGAGCTGCGCACCCCGCTGATGAGCATGCGCACCAACATCGACATCCTCGCCGACCACCCCGGCCTGGACCCCGTCGACCGGGCGGAGGTGCTCGACGACCTGGGCCGCGAACACACCCGGCTGCTGGGGCTGCTGGTGATGCTCAGGGCGCTCGCGCAGGGCGACCTGGTCGAGGCGGACGCGTTCACGTCGCTTGACCTCACGGAGGTGCTGGACGCGTCCGTCTCCGACCTGCGGCGCACCCACCCGGACGCCGAGGTGTCCGTGCGCACCACCCCGGGGCTGCTGGTGCACGGCTGGGAGGAGGGACTGCGCTCGGCGGTGGACAACCTGCTGACCAACGCCTGGACCCACGGCCGCGCCACCGACGGCACGGCCCACATCGAGGTGACCCTGCGCCACTCCGGCGACGGCGATCCGCGGCAGCCGCTCGCCGTGCTCACCGTGGACGACCACGGCCCCGGCATCCCACCCGAGCGCCGCGAGGAGGTCTTCCAGCGCTTCCGGCGCGGCCCGGACAGCCCCGGCTCCGGCCTCGGCCTGACCCTGGTCGCCCAGCAGATCGCCCTGCACCGGGGCCGGATCACCGTACTGGACCGGCCCGACGGACGCCCCGGCACACGCTTCGAGGTGCGGCTGCCGGTCACCGGCGTACGGGACGTGGAGAGCACCCTGCCGCTGCTGCGCCGGGACTGGCTGACCGGCCGCCACGCGCTGCCGACGACGTCCGGCACACGGGAACGCACCGACCCGCGGGTCACCCGTGTCTCGGCGACGTGGCCGGACTAAGCAGGTCGGAGGAAGTCCGCTACGGTTCGGGCAGCGCCCCGAAGGGGCGCGGGACTGTGTCGATGTGCGGCTCCGCCGCGCGGGCGCGACCAGCCACGACGGCGCCGCAGTCGGCCGACGACGCATCGCGCCACTTCCCGCGGAGCGCTTAGGCGGCGCGGACGGTGGCCATCGCGGTGCTCCAGATGGCGACCTGGTCGAGCAGGGTGTTCACGGCCTCGGCCTTGTGCTCGGCGGGGGTGAACGTGCTGAAGTTCTCGAAGTCGGTGAACAGGGACAGCGAGACCTGTGCGCGCACATCGGCCACCTGTAGCTCGGCCATGACCAGGCGCAGATGCTCGACCGCGCGGGTGCCACCGGCGCTGCCGTAGCCGACGAAGCCGGCGGCCTTGTTGTTCCACTCGGCGTACAGGTAGTCGATGGCGTTCTTCAGGGCGCCGCAGGTGGAGTGGTTGTACTCGGGGGTGACGAACACAAAGCCGTCGAAGGAGGCGATCTTCTCCGCCCACCTCTTGGTGTGCGGCTGTGAGTACTGGCCCAGCGACGGCGGAACCGGCTCGTCCAGGAGGGGGAGCCGGTAGTCGGCGACGTCGACGAGCTCGTACTCCGCGTCGGTGCGCCGCCGGGCGATGTCGAAGACCCAATTGGCGACGGCCTCACCGTTGCGCCCGGGGCGGGTGCTGCCGAGGATGATGGCGATCTTGGGCATATGCGTATCCTTTCCGTTCCGTGGCGCGTTCCCAGAGTCGGGCCCGTAACTCGTCCGGTTGGACCGCTGTCCCCCATCGTCCGCTCTCGCGCACGACATCAGCGGATGACGCGACGGCGGGAGCGTATTCTGCCGGGCGTGTCGAGGGTGACGATCGGGGATGTGGCACGGGCGGCGGAGGTGTCGACCGCGACGGTGTCCAACGTGCGGGTCGGCACCGGCCGGGTCTCGGAGGCGACCCGGGCCCGGGTGAGAGCGGTGGCCGGTGCGCTCGGTTACGGGCCGGTGAGCAGCGGCGGGCGCACCCTGGGGCTCGCGGTGACCGCTCATGGCGACAGCGCGTGGGACTTCGCGAGCGTGCCGTACTTCGCCCAGGCCATCAGCGCGGCCACCGTCGCCGCGCATCGGCGTGGCTACGCGCTGATGGCGATGGACTCGGGACCGGCCGAGCACATGTGGCGCACCCTCCCGGCCGCCGGGGTGGTGGTGCTGGACAGTCCCGTCGGCGACCCCGTGGTGCGGGTGCTGCGGGCCCGCGGTCTGCCCTTGGTGTTCGACGGCCGTCCCGGCGATCTGCGGGCGCGGGAGACCTGGGTCGACAACGACCACGAGGCCGTGACCCGCCGGGTGCTGGACCATCTGGCCGGGCGGGGCGCGGAGCGGATCGCGCTGATCGCCGGGCCCACCCAGGAGTACTACAGCCGCGCGAGCGCGACGGCCTACCGGCGGTGGTGTTCGCGGGCCGGTGTGCGGCCGTGTGTGGTCCCGTTCGACGAGGACGACTCCGCGGGGCGGGGGCTGGACGCCCTGCTGACCGGGGAGGGCGGGCCGGACGCGGTGTTCGGCCTGTACGACCCGTGCGGCCGTCAGATTCTGGCGGCGGCCACGCGGTGCGGGCTTTCGGTGCCGGAGGACCTGATGGTGGTGTGCGGCAGCGAGGATCCGGCCTACGGGCGGACCGTGCCGCCCGTGTCGACGGTGTCGCTGGCCCCCGAGCAGGCCGGGACGGCGGCTGTCGACGCGCTGGTGAGCCTGGTGGAGGATCCGCCGCACACACCGCCGCCCGTGGTGATCGGGACTCGTCTGGTGGTTCGTTCTTCCTCCATGCGCCGATCCCGTCGACAGGCATCGTGAGGGCGGGGCGGCCCGGGTCCCGTCGCGTGCGTCAGGATTCCGTGGGCGTGATGCCCAGCGCCGTGAGGAAGGCCGTCGCCGCCGGTGTGCGGGTGGAGCGGCTCCAGATGACGTACTCGACGCGGGCCGGTGCGTCCGCGACCTCGATGGTGACGACGCCCGCGAGATGAGGCGCGTAGGCGGTGGGAAGCATCGCCACGCCGAGGCCCGGTCCGACGAGCCGGGCGATGAAGTCCGCGCTGGTCACTTCGAACGCCACGTCACGGGTGAGACCCGCGGCCTCGAAGGCCAGGTCGGACTGGGCGCGCCCGGCGGTCCCGGCCGGGAGGTCCACGAACACCTCGCAGGAGAGCCTGCGCAGGTCGACCTGTGATTCCCCGGCGAGGGGATGGTCCGGCGCGACCACGGCGACGAGCCGGTCACGCGCGAGTTCATGGGCGGCGACGCCCTGGGGGCGGGCGGTGGTCGGCAGGCCGAGGAACGCCACGTCGAGGGTGCCTTCCCTGACCTGCTCGACGAGTTCGTCGCTGGCACCCACCCGCAGGCTGATGCGCACACGCGGGTACCGCTCGCGGAAGTCGCGCAGCGCGCCCGGGATGTCGACCGCGGTGACGGTGGGGATCAGGCCCACGGCGAGCCGTCCGCGTACCTCCCCGACGGCCGCGGCGACCTCGGCGGCCGCGCGCTCGGCGGCGTCCAGGCACTGGCGGGCGGCCGGGAGGAAGGCCGCACCGGCCGGGGTCAGCCGCACCCGGCGGCTGGTGCGCTCGAAGAGTCTCGCACCCAACTCCTTTTCCAGCCGGGCGATTTGGTGGCTGAGGGCGGACTGGACGACCAGACACCGTTCCGCGGCGCGCGTGAAGCTGTTCGTCTCGGCGACGGCGACGACGTACCGCATCTGCTGAAGCTCCATGCATCCATCGTGGATCGAGATCGATGAGGTGACAAACATGTGTTGGACTCATCAATGGCCCCGAGGCGAGACTTCGAGGCATGACACGGCACACCACAGAAGTGGTTTCCGGCGGGGCCGGCGGTGTCCGCCACGGAAACCTGCCACGCACCGCCCTGACGGCGCTCGCCCCCTCGGTGTGGGGCACGACGTATGTCGTCACCACCGAGCTGCTCCCCGAGGGACATCCGCTCTTCGCGGGGCTCCTGCGCGCGTTGCCCGCCGGACTGATCGCGCTGGCCCTCACCCGGACGCTGCCGCGCGGCGCCTGGTGGGGCAAGGCCGCGGCGCTCGGCGTGCTGAACATCGGGCTGTTCCTCCCGCTGCTGTTCGTCGCGGCCGAACGCCTGCCGGGCGGCGTGGCCGCCACCTTGGCGGCGGCCCAGCCGCTGGTCGTGGCCGTCCTGGCGGTCACCGTGCTCCATGAGCGCCTGTCGCCGTGGCGCCTGCTGTGGGGTGTGACGGGCGTCGTCGGCGTCGGTCTTGTGGTGATCGGGCCGAACGCGGCGCTCGACACCGTCGGGGTCGTGGCGGGCCTCGCGGGCGCCGTCACGATGGCGCTCGGCGTGACGCTCACCAAACGCTGGGGGCGCCCCGCCGGGGTCGGTGCCACCACCTTCGCCGGGTGGCAACTCACGGCGGGAGGGCTCTTCCTGCTGCCCCTCACCTTCCTCGCCGAGGGGGCACCTCCCGCGATCGACCTGCCCGCCGCGCTCGGCTACCTCTGGCTGGGACTGGTCGGCGGTCTGATCACCTACGCCCTGTGGTTCCAGGGCATCACCAGCCTGCCCGTGGCCTCGGTCGCGGTTCTCGCCCTGCTCTCACCGCTGGTGGCCGCCGTGCTCGGCGCCATCGTGCTCGACCAGACGCTCGGCCCGATCCAGCTCGTGGGATTCGCGCTCTCGCTCGCCGCGATCGTCGCGGGACAGCTTCCGCCACGCACCCGCACCGGCTCACGGGCTCGCGCCCGGACGCCCGAACACGACTCCGTCTCCACTCCCGCCTCCACCTCCACCCCGGAAGGGTCACCTCGATGAAGATCGCCGTTGTCGGAGCCGCCGGCATGGTCGGCTCGCGTGTCGTCAGCGAAGCCGTGCGCCGGGGCCATGACCTCGTCGCGGTGTTCCGCAAGGAGCCGGCGGCCGCCCCGCCACCCGGGGTGATCGCCATGCGGGGCGACGCGAACGACCCCGACCACATGAGCCGGCTGTTCGCCGGAGCCGACGCGGTCGTGGCCGCGACCCGCCCCGCCCCCGGTCACGAGGACACCGCCGTCAGAACCACGACGGCGCTGCTCACCGCGGCCGAGACGGCCGGGACACGCATCCTCGTCGTCGGTGGCGCCGCGCCCCTGCGGAACCCGGGCCACCCCGACCGGCTCGTCCTCGACAGCCCGGAGTACGTCCCCGAGCCCTTCCGTGCCATCGCCGCCGCCAGCGCCGCGCAACTGGACGTCTGCCGGGCCCACTCGGCGGACTGGATCTACCTCAGCCCACCCGCCCTCCTCGAGCCCGGCCACCGCACCGGAAAGTACCGGCGCGGCACCACGACCCTCATCACCACGGCCGACGGCGCGTCCCGCGTCTCGGCCGAGGATCTGGCCGTGGCGGTCCTCGACGAGCTGGAGAACCCGAGCGAGGACGCGCACTTCACCATCGGCTACTAGGACTTGTCCGGGCGATCATGTGCGAAGCCAGATGACCAGAGCGGCTGTAGTGGCAGTGCCGAGGAAGACGTAGCCGCGTTTGTCGTAGCGAGTGGCCACGGCCCGGCACTGCTTCAACCTGTTGATCGCCCGCTCGACCGCGGGAATCACCCGCAGCGGCAGCCGGTCCGAGGCGGCCAGGTCGGCGTAGGCGCGGAGTCCGTCGGTCTCGGTGGCCGCGTCCATGTACGTGGTGATGCCGTTGGACGCCGCCTGGCGGAGGGCCTTCGCCGCGGCGGCGAGCGCCTTGTCCTCGTCCGGCGGCGGGATCACCGCCGCGACGATGTCCTGCGCGGCGTCCTTCAGCAGCCCGGACGGCGCTCCGGCCGCGTCGTGGACGATATGGCCACCGGCCGGGTCCGGGGTGCTCGACGTGATCTTCGCCAGTTCCAGGGCACGCTGGTTGACCCACATGTTGTGGGCGTCCGAGCCCTTGAGCGCGATCGGCCGGCGGGTCGGCAGCGCGTCCAGGATGCGGTGGTGGGTCTCGGTCCCGGCCGGCAGGCCCACCGGATTCCAGTCCTCCACCACCAGCCATCCATCGGGCTCCTGGTCCTCGCTCGCGTTCAGGAAACCAGTGAGCTTCGCCTGGAGCGCGGCGACGGTGTACGTCTCGTTGCCCAGGGACGCGTTGAGCGAGCGCCACCCGGCCTCCAGGCAGTGGGCATGGGCGTCGATGATCCCCGCCATGACGGTGCCGCCGCGGGCGTCGACGAACTCCGTGTCCCTCCCGGCCAGTCGCCGCACCACGGACGCCGGGCCGACCGCGAGGATCCTCCCGTCCCTTCCCACGGCGAAGGCCTCCTGCTGTGGCACATACGGCAGCCCGGTCAGCACCCGCCCACCGTGGATGATCGTCGCGGCCCGCCCCGGACGACGGGATCCGGACGGAGAACGGCCGGAGGCCGTGAACGCGGCGGAGGGGGCCAACCCGAGTGCGCCCGCGACACCCACCGCGCCCGCGGCCGACAGAAGACGGCGACGCGCCGGGTCAAGGCTCATGCTCACTCCCTGAGTGTGATGAGGTGTGACGCGTCAGCCTTGGTGATTAAGCCCTTAAGCACCAGCGCCCGGCGCTGCCGATATGGCCCGTGGGCGAGGGTGTCCACAACGGATTCCGTAGCCGCCTGTCTGCACTGGACGCACGGTTTCCTCCCCCGGTTTCCTCCTTCGCCGCGTGGCTACCGGCGCTGTTCCCAGGCGGCCCGGCTGAGCTCGTACTCGACCTCACCGTGTTCGGATCCCTCGATCGCCTCCGGCCACTCCTCGGTGAAGGTACGGAGGAACGACAGGCCCGACTTCTCCATCACGCGCCGGGACCCGGTGTTCACGGCCATGGTGTTCGCGGTGACCCGTTCCACGCCGAGGTCGGTGAAGCCTTTGTGGATCAGGGCCCGGGATCCTTCCGTGGCGTAGCCCTTGCCCCAGGCGGCCTGGTTCAGGCGGTAGCCGAGCTCCACCACGGCGGGGCTGTGGTCGTCCAGGGGGCGGAACTCGAACCAGCCCAGGAAGGTTCCGGTGGCCTTCTCCTCGGCGGCCCAGTAGCAGCGGGTCCCGAGGGCCGGGTGGTCGTGGAGGAACCGTGGCAGGGTCTTCGTGAGGATCGTCTCCCGGCTCGTCGGCTTGCCACCGGTGAGGAAGCGCATGACGTCGGGGTCGTTGTCGAGCGCGAAGAGGTGGCCGGCGTCGGCGTCGGTGAACGGGCGCAGCGCGAGCCGTTCGGTTTCCAGGAAGACATCCATGCCGCGATCCTCACCACCGGACGGCCGGGCCCGCCACCGGATATTCGCGGCGGGCCGTCGCGGCCGGGGCTACGGCTCGATGTCCAGGACGTCGCGCACCGGCCGCCGCGGGGTCTGCCTGCCCCGGGGGCCGTACCCCAGCCGCAGCACCATCTGCACATGGGCCATGGCCGACGTCGGGTCGCGCAGTGGCCAGCGCAGATCGTGCCATTCGAGGGCCTGGGTGACGAACGAGGCGGACAGTCCCGCCAGGGTGGCGCGCAACAGCACCCGCTCCACCGCCTGGCCGGTGCGCAGCCAGTCCACCGGGCGGTCGCGCGAGGTGGACAGCAACGCCAGGTGGGGGAAGGTCTCGAAGTCGGCGGTCGGGCGGCCGGGGATGGACTTGCCGCCCGCGAAGTCACGTACGGGGGCCTTGCCGATCCGGCGGCGGGGCCCGAAGGCGTACTCCGGAACGCCTTCGGTGGCCGGCCGGGTGTCGTCCGTGGCGCGGGTGAAGCGGGCCAGGTCCGCGGCGGCGCCGGCGTCGGTGAGGTTGCGGGCCTCGGCCTCCAGCGCCAGGTCCACGACGTACTGGAGATGCCAGCCGGACACGAAGGACAGCGAAACGTGCTCCCGGTGCGCGGCGCCGACGAGGGCGCTCCGCACGGACGCGGGGATCTCGGTCTCGGCGAAGGGAAACCGGCTGGTGTGCCGGGTGCGCACGGCCGGGTACAAGTCGGCCGGATCGGCCTCGTCACCGAGCGGGCGGGTCAGTGTCAGGGAGGCCAGCAGCATCGGGTCGACGGGGTCGGGCAGCAGCCGGGTCGCCGCCTCCCAGCCCTCGTGGGCCACCGCGACCCGCAGGTTCATCAGGGCGGCGCCACAGCCGATGTGCAGGGCGCGGAGCTCGGGGTCGGTGTGCGGCAGAGCGCCCCGCAGATCGGCCCTGAGACGGAAGACGCGGCTGCGCCGGGAGTACTCGAACCGCCAGGGCTGGGCGTTGTGCATCGAGGGCGCGGCCGTGGCGTCTTCCACCAACGACATGACCACCGCTTCGGAGAGCGAACGAGCGCCGCGGTGTGCCGCCGTGGAGCCGCGGTGGCCCGTCCCTTCCCGTTGCCGTTCCGGTTCGTGCCCGGTGGGGTGAATGTGTGCGTCCGGGCCGGGGAACACAAGGGTGATCTGATCCGAGTCCGACCACCGCACGTCGTAGGGAGGTGTCCCGTCGTCATGGTGGAGTCCGACGATCTCACCGTCCCGTTTGGTGGCACCGGTAGTGGGGCTTTCGACAATCAGTTGGTCGCCGACATGGGCACGCATCGACATCCCGCCTCTCCTGCCTGACGCCGTCCACTGTGACACCGCCGGTGGGCGGTGTCCTGGGGGCGGAACGCCCTCGGCCGAGGGGCCGGATGGCCCCGTGGTGGGCCGTGTGGCCGGGAGAGGGAGCCATGAGGCTCATTCGGCGGGGCGGGCGAGCTGGCAGGCTCGGTGAAGGAGCCGGGCTCGGTGAACTCAGTGAAGGAGCCGGGCTCGACGAGGGAGCCGGGCTCTGCGACGGAAACACCGGCCGACCCACCGCGCGTGTGCGAGAGGAGCCGGAACATGCACCACAGAACGGTCGGAGACCTCATGACGCGCCCGGTGGTCCAGGCGCCCCGTGACATGCCGTTCAAGGAACTCGTGGCGCTGCTCGCGGAGCGCGATGTCACCGCCGTGCCGGTCGTGGACGCTTCGGGACGCCCGATCGGCGTGGTGTCCGAGGGCGATCTGCTGCGCAAGTCGTCCGGCCAGGCGGACCCCTCCGGCCTTCTGCCGGTCCCGCACCTGGAGGCGTGGGAGCGCGCGAAGGCGGAAGGGGCGAGGGCGGAGGAGCTGATGTCGGCGCCCGCCGTGTGCGCGCGTCCGGAGTGGACCGTCGTCGAGGCGGCCCGGGTGATGTCGGACCGGGGTGTCAAGCGGCTTCCCGTGGTGGACGAGACCGACAAGCTGCTCGGCATCGTCAGCCGTGGCGATCTGCTGCGGGTGTTCCTGCGCCACGACGACGCGATCCGCGACGAGATCGAAAGGGATCTGCTGCGGCGGACCCTGCGGCTGGCGCCCTCGGCCGTGACGGTGGACGTACGGGAGGGCGAGGTCACGCTGGACGGATCGGTCGAGGCCAGGAGCCTGGTCCCGGTCCTCGTGCGGCTGTGCCGGGGCGTGGACGGGGTGGTCTCGGTCACCGATCACATCGCCTACGGCACCGATGACACCGGCGGCTCCGCCCTGGCCGCGTGAAACCCGGAAAACCCGGAAAACCCGGGGAACCCAGGAAACCCGGCAGGAGGCACCACCATGGAACAAGCCCCCATGGAACAAGCCGCCGCGGAGCAAGCCGCCATGGAACAAGTGGTCGCCGTGGGCCTCGACGGTTCGCCCGAGAGCCTGGCCGCCGCGCACTGGGCCGCCGACGAGGCGGAGCGGCGTGAGCTGGCGCTGCGTCTGACGCACGCGTGGATCCTGCTGTCCCCGCCCACACCCGACAGCCCGGCGGCGGACGACCAGAACTACTGGTCGAAGCGGATCGTGCACGACGCGCACACCGAGCTGGCCCGTGACCATCCAAAGCTGACCATCATCGAGGACCTGGTGGCGGACGAGGCCGAGACGGCCCTGCTCGACGCGGCGGCGCACTCCCGCATGCTGGTGCTCGGATCGCGGGGGCTGGACCGGGTGGCCAGCTTCTTCCTCGGTGACATCGGGCTGCACACCATCGCCCGCGCGGAGCGGCCGGTGGTGCTGATGCGCGCGGGGCGGGAGGCCGATGGACACGAGCGGCGTGTGGTCGTGGGCCTGAGCCTGCACGGCCCGCAGGACAACCTCCTGGAGTTCGCCTACGTCACCGCGTTCACCCGCGATGTGCCACTGCACGCCGTCCACGGACGCAAGCCCGACCGGGCCCACACGGCCGCCGGGGGCGATGGCACGGCCCGGGACACTATGGAACGGGCGCGGCGGGAGCTGGACGAGGTGCTGCGGCCGTGGCGGGAGAAGTTCCCCCGGGTGCGGGTCGTCGACGAGGTCCGGCCGGAGAGCCCGGCCCAGGCCGTCGTCCAGGCCGCGGCCGACAGCGATCTGCTGATGGTCGGACGGCGCAAACACCCGCCCGCGCTGGGGCCCCGCCTGGGGCCCGTGGTACAGGCGGCGGTGCACCACGCGAACTGCCCGGTCGCCGTCGTCCCGCATGAGTGAGTGCGCTCGACGCCGGTGCACCCGAGTGCTGGTCAGGGACGGGCGGCCACCAGTAGGTCCACCAGATAGGTCTCCTCCACCCTCTCGTCCGGGAAGAGCTCGCGCAGCCGACCGCGTTCGTCGGCGAGAAACGCCTGGGTGCCGGCCTCTCCGAGGACGAGAAACGCCGAGTGACTGGTGAGGTTGGCCAGGTGGGTGTCGAGGGAGACGACGCGGCTCCAGCGCACATGGCGGCGGCTGACCCGGAGATCGGAGAGGCCCGCGAGCTGGGCGGCGCGGCTGTCGTCGGGACGCACCTGAGGGGTCGACCCCACATCGGAGTGGGCCGCGACGCGCTCGGCCTGGGCGGCGATCCACGGCACGTCGAAGGCGGTGGTGTTCCACCAGACCGCCAGCGCGCCACCCGGCCGCAGCACACGCAGCGCCTCCGGAACGGACCGGTCGGTGTCGGTCCAGTGCCAGGACTGCGCATACGTGATCAGGTCGCGGGAGGCCTCGGCGAGGGGCAGGGCGTTGCCGTCGCCCCGGACGATCGGCACGTCCGGAAGCGTCCGGCGGAACTGAGCCGCCATGCCCGCGCCCGGCTCGACGGCGATCACATCGGCGCCACGCTCGCGCAGGAGGGCGGTGGCGATTCCGGTGCCCGCGCCGACATCGGCGACGCGGGCGCCCGCGAGGGGGCGCCCGGCGAGCTCCTCGACGGCGTCGAAGAGGGCGGGCGGGTAGGAGGGTCGGTTCGCGGCGTACTGGGCGGCGGCCGCGTTGAACGAATGGGCACGCGAGGTGGCGGTCATCCCCCCATCCTCACCCGTTTGGCCCCGCCTGCCGAGCCCCCCGTGGTCCGGCCGACCCCGGCCGACGCGCCCGACCTTGGTCCAGCCGGTCCAGCCCCGCCGCCTCAGCAGCTCGATCAGCCGGCGGGCCGACGGCATGGTGTCGAACGCCAGGGTGTCCATCACCCTGACCAGCGGCGGCTCGATCTCGGCATCGTCGATGTAGTCCTCGCCCCGCTCCTCGGCCATCCCGGTGAGGTAGGCGGCCAGCTCGTCGGCCAGCCCCTCCAGCCGTGGATCGTCGTCGGCGCGGTCGAGCGCCCGGCCCAGGGTGCGGTAGAAGCCGATGAACCGCGGGTCGGCGATCTGCTCCCGCTTGCGCGCCATCCACTCCGGGACCCGCTCGGGTGCGTGCGCGGCCAGCGGGATCCAGCCGTCGCGCTCCACCTGGACGATCCGCTCATCGACCCCGAGCGCCCGCAGCCGGTCGAGAAACGCCACCACCTCCGGGGGCAGCGCCAGGCTGTCCCCGGCGGCCAGGCGGGCGATCCGCGCTCGGTGCCGCTGCCGCTCCCGGATCTCCGCCCGCAGCCGCTGGTCGATCTCCGCGACCGCCGCGGCGAACTCCTCCTCACCGGCCCGGAGCAGCTCCCGTACGCGCGCCAGCGGAACCCCGGCCTCGGTGAGGGTCCGGATCCTGATCAGCTCGACGACGGCGTCGGCGCCGTACCGCCGATAGCCGGAGTGATCCCGCTCCGGCTCCGGCAGCAGCCCCTTGGCGTGGTAGTGCCGCACCGCGCGCACCGTCACTCCGGCGTACGACGCCAGCTCGCCGATGGTCAGCATCGGACCAGTCTCCTGGAAGTCGTCTACGAAGCCACCTCGTCGGCCGGGTGGTGTGCGCCGCGGATGATCTCCGCGATCTCCCGGGCGTGGGTGAAGACCAGCCGGTGGCCGGTGTCGAACCAGGTCGCGGAGGTGTCCGGCCGCTCGTGCACAAGCCGGTCGATGCCCGCGCGCCAGAGCCGGTTGTGCCGGGGCGCACGCCCTTCGGTGCTGTCGCCCGCGATCGCGGCCGACATGACCATGTGGATCGGGCGGTCGATCCTCCGGTACCGGTCGAGGATTCCGGCCCGCACCACATCCATCTCCACCTGCAGCTCGAGGATGTCCCGGGGACCGAGCAACACCTGACGCGCGGTGCCCCTGGCCCGCTCGATCTCCCGCCACATGGCCGGGTCCTCCGCCATCTCGCGGAACTCCGGCAGGTCGGCGTCGGTGATGAACGGTTCGGGCAGCGGGTTCGCCCCGTCGATGAGGACCAGCCCGGCGACGGCGTCAGGGCACTCGGAGGCGTAGTGCACGGCCAGGTCCGCGCCCAGCGAGTAGCCCACGAGCACGGGCGGCGCGGGGAAGTGAAGGCGTCCCGACTCCGCCAGCACGGCGAAGAGATCGCTCCGAAACGCGTCGAAGGAGTACCGGTCGGCGGCCGAGGCGAGGCCATGGCCCCGGAGGTCGAAGGTCACCACGTCGTGGTCACGCCGCAGGAGTTCGATCAGCTCATGCAGATCGGCCTGGGTGGAGTTGAGGCCCGGGCACAGGACCAGCGGTCGTCCGCGACCGCCCCGGGACACCGGGATCGTGACACCGTCGTGGTGGACGGTGAAGTGGCGCGTCGTCGTCATGCCGCCCATGCTGCGAGGTTGCCCCTGCGTCAGGGTCAACCACCACGGCGGCCCCCACCACGGAGGGCGCGCTCTACAGGGTGTCCGCCGCGTGGCAGGGCTCCGCCCCTGGACTCCAGGGCCTGGGGCGGAGCCCCGGTTACGGTGCCTGGGACGAAGCCCCGGCTGCGGAGCCAGGGACGAAGCCCCAGTTACGCGGCCAGGGACGAAGCCCCGGCTGCGGAGCCTGGGGCGAAGCCCCAGTTACGCGGCCAGGGACGAAACCCCAGCTGCGGAGCCTGGGACGAAACCCCAGCTGCGCGGCCAGGGACGAAGCCCCAGCTGCGGGGCCAGGGGCGGAGCCCCAGTTACGCGGCCAGGGACGAAGCCCCAGTTACGCGGCCAGGGACGAAGCCCCGGCTGCGGGGCCTGGGGCGGAGCCCCAGTTGCGGGAAGGGGCGGGGAGGGGTAAGCCTCCCCCCGCCCGCGTCAAGATGCGCCCGTCGCGC
>NZ_JBHYVB010000060.1:0-20242 GCF_042750115.1 Streptomyces sp. NPDC059455 | reverse complement strand
TTGGGAGCCCGCCCGGTGGGGGGGGCGTGGGGCGGAGCCCCAGTTGCGGGAAGGGGCGGGGAGGGGAAAGCAGCCCGCCGCAGGCGTCACGATCCGCCGGACGCCCCCTGGCTCGCCCGGTACGGGTTCTTCCACAAGTACACCTTGTGGTGCTTGGTGTCATTGCCCGCGATGAGCCGACCGTCCCTGCTGAAGGCCACGTCCCGGACCGTGCTCTCCGCCCCCCGCGCGCCGGTCGACAGGATGGCGCGTGGTTTGCGTGTGGCCACGTTCCACAGCATCAGTCCATGTCCGGCGGGGGCGGCGAGCGTCTTGCCGTCCGGACTGAACGCCAGGTGGTCGACCGTCGCCTGGTAGGAGTCGCTGAGTGCGGCTCGCTGACGGCCGGTCTTCACATCCCACAACCGCACCTTGTCGTAGCTACCGGTGGCGATCGTCTTGCCGTCCGGACTGAACGCCAGGCTCAGGATTCCTTGCGCGGGGGAGATGGTGACCCGCGGATCGTGTTGGCCGTAAGGTTCCGGATCGCGGTGTGCCACGTCCCACAGCCGCACCGAGTGTTCCGGGGTGAGGTTGCTGTCGGAGTCGTCGCTCGCGGAGGCCAACGTCCGGCCGTCCGGGCTGAAGGCCACACCCGTGACTTTGGCGTCCTGGTCGTAGTAAGCGAGTATCTCGTCCTGCTTGCGGCTGTTGATGTCCCACAGGGACACCGAGCCGGACTGACTGCCGGTGGCGAACAGCTTGCCATCCGGGCTGAATGCCACCCTTTCGCCGCCGTTGACGCCGTCAAGGACGCGAATCTGCCGGTGCTTGGCCACGTCCCACAGGGTTACCCAGCCGGTCGTATTGGTGGCAGCGAGGATCTTGCCATCGGGGCTGAACGTCACCTCGCGAGTCGGGAAGCCGTTGTTGCCGACGCCGTCGCGTTGGGTGAAGGTGGCGCGTGGTTTGCGGTCGGCGACATTCCACAGTCGCACCTTGCCCTCGTCGCTGCCCGTGGCCAGGGTCTTGCCATCCGGGCTGAACGCCATGCCTTCGGTGTCTCTGGACTGCCCGGTGGGGCCGATGGCGGCCGTCGGCTCGAACGAGCGATAGGGGAGGCTGGGGCCGCGGTCGGGGGAAGAGCCGGGGAGGTAGACGGCGATCAGGACGACGGCGAGGACGAGGATCCCGACTCCGCTGAGCAGGACGGCCAGCCCCGGGGCAGGCGTGGTGAGCGGGTCCGGGACGGGTGGATTCGGCGAGGTGTCCGCACTCGGTGGGGTCGCGGGGTCGCCGGGGGCGGCGCCCCGTGCCGGGTCGGGCGCGGCCGGAGCGGACGGCGGCGGTACGGGGGCGGCGGGCCCGGAGCCGCGCGGCGACAGTGATGTGCGTGTCTCGGCGTCGGGCGAGCCGGGAGTGCCCAGCGAGCCAGGGGCGTTGACCGGGCCGGGTGCCACGCGCTCGGGCCCTGACGGCGACACCACGGTGCGGGTGTGGGCGTCGGCGATGGCGTCCGCGATGCCCGTCGTGCCGACCCGGCCGCACTGCTCGATGACCTGGGCGGGGGTCGGCCGCCGCTCCGGGTCCTTCGCCAGACAGTGGTCGGCGATGGCCCGGAGGGGCTCGGGGCAGCCGTCGAGGTCGGGAGCCTGCTCCAGGATGCGGTAGATGACGCTGTGGTCGGAGCCGCCGCCGAAGGCGAGCCGTCCGGTGGCGGCGAAACCGGCGATCACACCGAGGGCGAAGACATCACCGGCCTCGGTGACGTCCTGCCCCCTGATGTATTCGGGCGCCATGTAGGCGGGTGTTCCGGTGCGCATCCCGGTGGCGGTCACCGCGGTGACATCCGCGGCCCGCGCGATACCGAAGTCGATGACCTTCGGTCCCTCGGCGGTGAGGATGATGTTGGAGGGCTTCAGGTCACGGTGGATCACATCGGCGGCGTGGATGGACTGCAGGGCCTCGGCCACCCTGGCGATCAGCCCCAGCGCCGCGTCGGCCGGCAGCGGCCCGCTTTCGGCGACCGCGTGCTGAAGGGACGGCCCGGGTACGTACGCCGTGGCCAGCCAGGGCTCCTCGGCCCGCAGATCCGCGTCCACGACCGGCACGGTGTAGAGACCCTGGACCCGCCGGGCCGCGGCCACTTCCTGCTCGAAGCGCTTGCGGAACGAGGCGTCGCCCGCGTATTCGCGGTGGACGACCTTGACCGCCACCGCACTGCCGGCCGGTGTACGCGCCAGGTAGACGCGGCCCATTCCCCCCGCGCCCAGCACCGCCTCCAGCCGGTACGGACCGGCCGTGGCGGGATCCGCGGCCCCCAGGGGGCGGTGTGGTGGCGGAGCTGTCGGCCACCCCGGTCGCTGCCCCGCCCCAACGGGTGGAACCGCCAATCGACCATGGTCATGGTCCGGTCGGGACATGCTCCCCGTCACCCCGTCTCTCGCCGTTCGGGCGAGCGACAGCGTAAACGAACCCACCACCCCGTAGCAGCTCTCCCCCCATACGAAGACACGAAGACCGGATCTCCGGAACAGCGTCCGGACAGCAAGCGATCATCCGACGTCTGGAATATGTCAGGTGGGGGCACTCATCACGGATGCGCTGCGGAGTGCTCGACATCGGATCCCGTACCGTCCATCTCAAGATCGCCGACCTTTTCCCCGGTAGACCCCCGGAGCCGGTGGCCTCGTGGAAACAGCCGGTCCACCTGGCCGACGCGACCGATCGCCAGGGGGTGATCCCCCGCGAGGCGATCCGGTCCCTGGTCGGCGCCGTCACCGCGAGTGCCGCGGCCGCGTCCGCCCACCACGTCGACCATCTGATCCCCTTCGCCACCTCGGCCGTGCGGGACGCGGCCAACCGGGACGCGGTGCTCGACGAGATCGAGGCCGCCACCGGTATCCGCGTGGGTTTCATGAGCGGAGTGGAGGAGGCCCGGCTGACGTTCCGGGCGGTGCGCGGCTGGCTCGGCTGGTCGGCGGGGCGGATACTGCTCCTCGACATCGGCGGCGGCTCCCTGGAGATCGCCTGCGGAAGCGGCACGGACCCTGCCCTCGCCGTCTCCCTGCCGCTGGGAGCCGACCGGCTCACCCGCCACCATCTGCCCGATGCCACGCCAGTGAAGAAGCGGGACGTCAAGGCGTTGCGTCGGCACGTACGCTCCGCCCTCGGCCAGGGCACCGCCGAACTGCGCGCACAGCCGACGCCCCTGTCCTGCGTCGCCACGTCCAGGACGTTCGCCCAGCTGGCCCGCCTCGCCGGAACCCCGCGGCCCGGCAACGGTCTGCCCGCGGTCCACGGTCTCAGCCGTAAGGAGCTGGTGCCCTGGGTGTCACGGCTCGCGGTCAGAACGGACGGACAGCGGGCGAAGCTGCCCGGAATCTCCGCCTCCAGGGCGCGTCAATGCCTGGCCGGTGCCATCGTCGCGGAGGTCGCCATGGAGATCATGGCGGTGAAACGACTCACCATCTGCCCATGGGCCCTGCGCGAGGGCATTCTGCTCGACCATCTCTCCCGCCTCGAGGGCAAACATCCGGAGTTCGGGACCACGCCGTTCATGGCCACGCCGTTCACGGCCACGCCGCGCGCGATCCGCGCGCTCCCCCAGGGCGGCCGTTGAGCCCGCCGCGGCGCGCGGCTGACATCGCCGGTAGAGCCGGTAGAGCCGGTAGAATCGTCAATACGGCGAAGTTGGGCATCCCGGACACAGTGCGCGGCGTGGCATCGGACCTCTACGAGCTGCTGGAGGGTCGCAAGTGATCAGCCACCATGCCTATGCCGTCGAGCCGTGGTGTCTGCGCGAGACCGAGCTCAACCTGGACGTACTGGCCCAGAGCGAATCCGTCTTCTCGGTGTCCAACGGGCATGTCGGCTGGCGCGGCAACCTCGACGAGGGCGAGCCGCACGCCCTGCCCGGCAGCTATCTCAACGGTGTGCACGAGCAGCATCCGCTGCCGTACGCGGAGGGCGGTTACGGATTCCCCGAGTCCGGCCAGACGGCCATCAACGTGACCAACGGCAAGCTCATCCGGCTGCTGGTCGACGACGAACCGTTCGACCTGCGCTACGGGCGGTTGCGCTCCCATGAGCGGGTGCTCGATCTGCGTACCGGACTGCTCCACCGCGTCTGCGAATGGACCTCGCCGGTCGGCAAGACGGTCCGGGTGCGCTCCACCAGGATGATCTCCTTCAGCCAGCGCGCCATCGCCGCGGTCGCCTACGAAGTGGAGCCGCTGGACGACCGGACGAACGTGGTCGTGCAGTCGGAGCTCGTCGCCAATGAGCAACTGCCCACGCTCAGCGGCGATCCCCGGGTCGGCGCCGCTCTGGAGTCATGCCTGCTGCCCGAGGAGAACTTCGCGCTCGACCTGCGGCTGCGCCTGGTGCACCGGACGGCGGTGAGCGGGCAGCGGATCGCGGCCGCCGCCGACCATGTGGTGCGGGGCCCCGGATCCACCCGGACCGCCGGCGAGGCCACGGATGACGTGGGCCGCGTGACCGTCACCGCCGTGCTCGACCCCGGCGAGCGGCTGCGCATCGAGAAGTTCGTGGCGTACGGCTGGTCCGGATTCCGTTCGCTGCCGGCCGTCCGGGACCAGGTCGAGGCCGCGCTCAGCGGTGCGCGCAACACCGGCTGGCAGGGCCTGGTCGATCAGCAGCGCGAGTTCCTCGACGGCTTCTGGCACCACTCCGACATCGAGGTCGACGGTGACGCGGAGATCCAGCAGGCCGTGCGCTTCGCCCTCTTCCACGTACTGCAGGCCGGCACCCGGGCCGAGCAGCGGGCGATCCCGGCCAAGGGCCTGACCGGCTCCGGCTACGACGGACACGCCTTCTGGGACACCGAGGCGTTCGTGCTGCCACTGCTCACCTACGCCTCGCCGAACTGCGTCGCCGAGGCCCTGCACTGGCGGCAGAACACCCTGCCCGCGGCGCGGAAGCGCGCCCGGCAGCTCGGACTGCGGGGCGCGGCCTTTCCATGGCGCACGATCGACGGCGCGGAGTGCTCCGGGTACTGGCCGGCCGGAACCGCGGCCTTCCACATCAACGCGGACATCGCGGCGGCCGTCATGCGCTACATCCGGGCCTCCGGCGACACGGACTTCGAGCGGCGGACCGGGCTGGAACTGCTGGTGGAGACGGCCCGGCTGTGGCATTCCCTCGGTCATCACGACTCCGGGGGCCGCTTCCACATCGACGGCGTCACCGGCCCCGACGAGTACAGCGCGCTCGCGAACGACAACGCGTACACCAACCTCATGGCCCGGGCGAATCTGCGGGCCGCGGCGGATGTGGCCGAGCGCCACGCGGCGGAGGCCGCGGCGCTCGGTGTCGACGAGCCGGAGACCGCCGCATGGCGTGATGCCGCCAGGGCGATGTCCGTGCCGTACGTCGACGCGCTGGGCCTCCACGAGCAGTCGGCGGGCTACACCGGGCTCGACGTATGGGACTTCAAGGGCACACCACCCGAGCACTATCCGCTGATGCTGCACTTCCCGTACTTCGACCTGTACCGGAAACAGGTGGTCAAGCAGGCGGACCTGGTGCTGGCGATGTTCCTGTGCGGCGATGCCTTCGAACGCGACCAGAAGGCGCGGAACTTCGCCTACTACGAGCCGCTGACCGTCCGGGACTCCTCGCTGTCGGCCTGTGTGCAGTGTGTGATGGCCGCCGAAGTGGGCCATCTGCGCCTGGCCTACGACTACTTGGGCGAGGCCGCGCTGATGGACCTGGCCGACCTGGAGAAGAACACCCGCGACGGCCTCCACATCGCCTCCCTCGCGGGCACCTGGATCGGGCTGGTGGCCGGCTTCGGCGGCCTGCGCGACTACGGGGACGTCCTGTACTTCGCGCCCCGGCTTCCCGAGAGCCTCCACCGGCTGGCCTTCTCGCTGCGGGTCCGGCAGAGCTGTCTGCGGGTCGACATCACGGGCTCGCAGGTCACCTATGCGCTGCGGCAAGGCGATCCCATCCGGATCAGCCACGGCGGCGAGGTCATCACCCTCGCCGAGGACGCCCCGCAGACCCGCCCCCTCGAGCCGCCCACCGCCCTCCCCGAGCCCGCCCAGCCACCGGGCCGACGTCCCGCGCCACGCCGCTGACGCCCGAGCAGACCGCACCCCGCAACGCCGCGTCCGAATCCCGCCAGCGCCACGGTGGCCGTTCCCCCAGGATGGTCGGCAGCCGACCAGTGAGGACGGTCTCGTCAACGACGCGTCGATCCGCCGCGCCGCTGCTGGCGGTCTTGCTGGCGGCGCAGTGCATCCCCAACGTGGACACCGCCATCGCCAATCGTCCCGCACCCCCGCCTCCCGGGCCACCGTCAGCAGCGCCTCGGCGAGCACGGAGGGGGGATCGTCCGTGCCGGTGACCAGGCCGACCCGTGGCCCGCGTACGGGGCCGTCCAGCGGCACGACCCGCATCCCGGCGGGCACGCCGAACATGCGCAGCCAGGCGTGTGAGATCACACTGGACCAGCGCCCGCCGCGGAGGTGTGCGTACAGCCCCGGCACGCTGTCCGACTCGATCGCGGGGGTGGCGGTGGCGCCGTCGGCCGCGAAGTACTCGTTCATGATGCGGCGGTTGCGCATCCGCGGGACCAGCAGGCACAGGGGCAGGGACGCGGCCTGCGACCACCGCGCCTTCCGGGCGCCGGTCAGGCCGCCGCGCAGGGTCGAGAGTTCCTGGAGCAGCGCGTCCCGCTCGGCCAGGATGCGATGTGCCCACGCCAGCACCAGCTCGCCCTCCGGGGTCAGCCCCTCGAAGCGCCGCCCCCGCCGCACGATCGGTACGTCCAGTTCGTGTTCCAGGCGGCGTATCGCGGCGGGCAGCGAGGGCTGCGAGACGTAGCAGGAGGCCGCCGCGCGGGCGAAGTGCCGCTCCCTGGCGAGCGCGACGAGGCACTCCAGCTGACGCAGCAGCATGCACGGCCTCCGTGGGAAGCAAGGGACCCTTACGCCCGGCGCGCCACCGGGGACCGGTCACAAGGTGAGCAGTTCCTCGTGGAATCCGCCGAACCCCCGCTCCCGGTCGATGAGGTGGATCTCCAGGATCCAGTGGCAGCGGCGTCCGGTCTTGTCGGTGCGCCGCAGTGGTGTGCCGTTGCCGGGCGTGATGTACGACTCCATGTCCGCGCCGTCGATCGTCTCGTGCGGGAACTCCCCGACCAGATGTCCCGCGTGCCAGCCGCCCAGCTCCCAGCCGGCCTCGGCGGCCAGGCGGCCGACCTCGGTGTGCAGCCGCTCGCCGGTGATCTCCGGGTCGCCCTCGAAGAAGGTCTTCCCGGCGGCGAACACCCTGGGCAGATCGTCCCGCAGCCGGTGCTTGACCGGGTCGTCGCCGAGGACGAACGTCCGTCCGAAGTCGGCCTCGTACTCTTCGAAGATCGGCCCGAAGTCGGCGAACACGATGTCGTCCGTACCGATCGCCCGGTCCGGCGGATTCTCCCGGTACGGCAGGAGGGTGTTCGGCCCCGAGCGCACGATCCGCTTGTGCCAGTGCCGGGTCGTACCGAACATCGCGTTCGCCAGGTCCCGGATCCGGTCGCTGACCGCCCGCTCCCCCTCCCCGGGCGCCACCAGCCCGCGCTCCTCGATCTCCGCGAAGAGCCGCACGGCCTTCGCCTGGGCGTCCACCAACCGTGCCGCACGTGTGCCTTCGTCGTCCGCCATGGGGCCGAACATAGCCATCTCGATCACTTCCCTCAACGCGATACGTGCCCACCAGCCGCCGCCGTGCGGATGTGCTCGCCGACGGGTTCCACGGAGCGCGAAGTGGTACTCGTGCGGACGTAAGAGGCCATGCTGCGTCGTCCGACACCGACGTCAGGTGGTGGTCGCACCGGAGCTGTTCCTTCGGACGCTGGACTCCGTCGCCCCGGTGGCACGTCACGATGCCGACCGAGAGGCCACGGGCCTTGTGAAGGGATCCCTGATGAGTGTCGACGACGCGTACAACGGCAGCGACATCACGCAGTGGCTGCTGGAGACCGACTCACTCGAGGACTTCCTGCAGACACTGGCCGACGCGGCCCTGGAGTTGTCCCGCGCCCAGGGCGCCGGCCTCACGCTGCAGCGGGATGGCCGGCCCCTGACCGTGGTCAGCTCCGGTACCGCGGCACCGGAGTTGGACGAGAAGCAGTACGGCCAGGACGACGGCCCCTGTCTGCAGGCGCTGCGCACCGGAGAGGAACTCCTCATCGACGACATGCTCGCGGAGACCAGGTGGGGCGACTACCCCGCCTACGCCGTCGCCTGCGGGATGCGTTCGTCCCTCTCGTTGCCGATAGCCCCTCGCACCCACACCACCGGCGCCCTGAACCTGTACGCCGCCCCGCCGGAGGCGTACGCACAGGCCGATCTCACCTCCTTGCGCTCACTCGCCGCCCAGGCGACCGGCGCCATCGCGCTGGCCCAGCGCATCGCCGACACCCAGGAGTTCGCCGGTCAGCTGCAAGCCGCCATGACGCATCGCAGCGTCATCGACCAGGCCCTCGGCGTCATCATGGGCCAGCGCCGGTGCACCGCGCAGGAAGCCTTCGGCATCCTGCGCTCCGCCTCCCAGCACCGCAACATCAAACTCCGCGATCTGTGCACAGAGCTGATCACCAACCTCACCGGCCGGCCGCCCACCGCACCCGGGCTGCGCCCCCGCTCCTGATCCCATCGGGGGTGGCAGCCACTGATCCACCGGGGGTGGCGGCCATATCCGCGCGGCTACCCGTGGTCCAGGGACGCCCAGAAGCGGGTGAGAACCTCGGCACCACGGTGCGGGTCATGTGTCATCCACCAGTGGCCCAGCCCGTCGAGGACCTCCACCCGGGCACCGGCCCGGCGCGCGCCGCGGCGTCGCTGCTCGACGGTCCCGCCCACGTGGTCCTCGGTGGCGAGCACCACGAGCCCCGGCCGCCGGGCCGCGTTCTCCAGGTCCCGGCCGAGTTCGGTCATCACCGGTCGGGTGGCGGAGGTGTAGAGCGCGATCACGGCCCGGCCCATCGCCTCGTTCTGGCCCTGGGCGACCCGTTCGGCCACCGCCTCGCCCATCCCCCGCTCGACGAGCGTCGCGATCCGCCGCTCGAGGGGCGCGCCGAAGCGCGCGGCCACATCGGCCTCGCCGGCTCCCGGGGTCTGCCATCGCTGGGCGAGCTCATGCCAGACGTACTCGGGGTCGTAGACCCCGATCGTGTCGCTGACCCAGCTGCGTACGAGCTCCGGGCGGCTCATCACCGCGTTGAGGACATGTCCGCCACCCCAGTCGTGGCCCACCAGGTCGACGGGCTCGGAGAAGCCTGTCAGCTCGCCGATCAGCCAGTCGCGATACTCCCCGACGGTCGCCCCGAACCCGTCCGGCAGCGGTGCGCCGAACCCGGGCGGGGACAGCCGGATCAGGTCGGCCGGAGCCGCACCGGCGGCCTCCAGTTCGGCGATCAGCAGATCCCAGACGGCCGCCGTCTCGGGATTGCCGTGTACGAAGACCGCGGGCATCAGCTCACCCCGCCCTGGAGCGGCACGGTGGGCTGCAGGACCGATTCCACCAGCGCCTCGGTGCGGAGGTGGGCCACCGCCTGATAGTCGGGGTCGCGGGCCATGTCGGCGAACGCCTGGCGGCTGGGGTAACGCACCAGGAGCACCGTGTCCCATGCCTGTCCGTCCTCGGCGACCAGGGCACGACCGCCGTCCCCCAGGTACTCCACCCGCAGTCCGTACCGCCCGTGGATCTCCGAGCCCAGCGCCTCGATGTAGCGCTGGTAGCTCTCGCGGCCACCGTCCGGGCGGAACCGCAGCAGGTTCAGCATCACCACGGGTCCACCGGGGTCCTCGGCCAGCAGTGCGTCGAGGGCCCGCTCATCCATCTCGATCATCAAAACCTCCTTCAGGATGAGGAGCAGCCTATAAACTTGTTGGCCAACACGCAAATTAGTCGGACCCGGACCGGCCGGGCCCGGAGCACCCGGCGTCCGCGCCATCGCCGCTGCCGCCGTGGCCGCCACCACCACCGCCGGCGCCTTCGACAGCGAGGAGCAGGCCCGGAGCGCCATCGAGGACGGGAAGGCGAAGAACGTCATCCTGCTGATCGGCGACGGCATGGGTGACTCGGAGATGACGCTGGCCCGTGACTACACCGTCGGGGCCGACGGCCGGCTGAACCTGGACAAGTTCCCGCTCACCGGCGCCTACACCACCTACGCGGTCCACGCCGACGGCACCCCGGACTACGTCACCGACTCCGCCGCCAGCGGCACCGGCTGGGCGACCGGCCACAAGACCGTCAACGGACGCATCTCCAAGACACCGGGCACCGACAAGGCGGTCCCGACGGTCCTGGAGCTCGCGCAGAAGAACGGGTACGCCACCGGCAGCGTCACCACCTCCGAGCTCACCGACGCCACTCCCGCGGTGCTCGCCTCCCACGCCACCGACCGCTCCTGCCAGGGCCCGGCCGACATGGCCAAGTGCCCCGCCGACACGATCGCCGCGGGCGGCCCCGGCTCGATCGCCGAACAGTCCGTGAACCACAAGGTCGACGTCCTCCTCGGCGGCGGCAAGGCGCGGTTCGACCAGAAGGTCACCGACGGCGCGTTCAAGGGCATGACCGTCACCGAGCAGGCGCAGAAGCTCGGCTACCAGGTCGTCACCGACGACCACGGCCACACCAGCCAGATCGTGCCGCTGGAGGCCACCCCGCCCGGTCTGTCCTCCACCCTCGTCACCGATGAGGGCCAGCAGCTCAAGGTCAACTACTCCACCAACACCCCGGGTCAGTCCCAGGAGCACACCGGCACCCAGGTGCGCATCGCCGCCCAGGGGCCCGAGGCGTACCGCGTCCTCGGTGTGACCAACCAGACCGACCTGTTCACCACCGTCCGCGAGGCCCTGCGCCTGCGCTGACCGCACACGCCGAGGAGGGGATGGCCGGCACCGGCCTCCCCTCCTCGGCACGCCCGGTATGCCCTCGAGGATTTCAGCCCATCCGTGCGGGTGGTGTGGCATCGTGCCGGGCGCGGGCGGCCGTGCGTGAGTGGCGGGTGTCGGCCGTCTTGAGGCGGACGATGGCGTCCAGGCCGCCGCCGGGCGCGGCGTCCAGGGTGATGTCGCCGCCGCCGGCGCGGGTGAGCTGCTGGACTATGGGCAGGCCCAGTCCGGTGCCGTCGTGGTAGGCGTCCGCGGCGCGCCAGAAGCGGTCGAACGCGCGTCGCCGTTCGCTCTCGCGCATGCCGGGGCCTTGGTCCATCACGTGCAGTGCGACGTCCGCCGGACCGCGGGGATCCTCGCCCACCGGGGTTTTCGCGAGGGTGATGACGGATCCTGGGGGTGAGATCCGCAGTGCGTTGGAGAGCAGGTTGTCGATGATCTGCTCCAGGGCGCCGGGGATCGCCCACACCTGGCCGATGCTGGGGCCCAAGACCGCGATGTCGACGAGGTGTTCGGCGGCGAAGGCGGTCCACATGGCCGCCCGGTCGGCGACGACGGTGTCCAGGTCGGTGGGTTCGGGGGTGGTGGCGGAGCTCTCCAGCCGTGCGAGGGCGAGCAGACCTTGCACCATGCGGCCGAGCCGTTCCACTTCGCCCACGGCCTCGTCGAGGCTGCCCTGGGCGCGGGGGTCGAGGTAGGGCTCGAAGTTCTCCAGTCGCAGACGCAGTGAGGTCAGTGGCGTCTTCAGCTGGTGGGAGGCTTCGGAGGCGAACGCCTCCTGGGCGCGCAGCAGATGCTGCAGTCGGGAGGCGGTGTGGGTGAAGGAGGAGGCGAGCTGTCGGAGCTCGGGTGGGCCGAGGTCGGTGGCGGGCGGATCTGTGAGGGTGCCGTTGGCGAGTTGGGTGGTGGCACGTTCCAGGGCCCGGACCGGGCGGGTGATCCAGCGGGCGAGGGCGAGGGCGATCAGGGCGACGGCGGCCAGGACGCCGACCCCGACGGCGGCCAGCACCAGCCAGGCGTCATGGATCTTCTGGTTGACCGTGGCCAGGGGGTAGGTGACGCGTACGACACAGCGGACGGTGGTTCCGGAACTTCCCGGCATGGTGGCGGAGAAGGCTTCGCCGTCCATTACGGGATCCTGGCGGGTGCCCGTGGTGGATCGGTTGCGCAGTGCGCCGGCGATGTCCGGATCGGCGGAGAGGTCCGTTCCGGTGGAGCGGGTGCCGCGAGAATCCGTCAGCACCTTTCCAGTGCGGTCCACGACGATCACATGACTGTCGGTGCCGCGTGCGAACCTCGCCGCCAACTGAGGTACGTCGGAGGCGGCGTCCTCCTCGACGTTCTCCTCCAGCACCTCGGCAAGCATGACCGCGCCCTGCTGGCCGGTGTTGGCGAAGCGGGACATCTGCTCACTGGCATACACATACCCGAACGGCACTTCGAGGCACAGCAGCACCAGCAGTGTCAGGCTGAGGTAGCTGAGGAGGAGGCGGTGTGTCACCGGGTTTCTCCCAGGCTCTCCGGTGAGGTGGCACCGGGCGCTTCGGGGGGCGGGGTGAGGCGGTAACCGACGCCACGGATGTTGTCGATCCAGGAGGAGTCGCCGAGTTTGCGGCGCACCCCGGCTACGTGCACATCGAGGGTCTTGGTGGGGCCGAAGAAGTTGGCTTCCCATACGGTGTCGAGAATCTGCTGGCGGGAGTAGACCGCGCCCGGGTCCTCGGCGAGGTAGGCAAGCAGGTCGAACTCCTTGGGGGCCAGTGCGACCGATTCCTGGTGAAGGGTCACCTGGCGGGCCCGGCGGTCGATGGTGAGCGGCCCCAGGTGCTGGGGTCCGGCGGCAGGTCCCGAAGCGAATCCGCCCACCGGGCCCGGTGCGGTCTGGCTGACGCCCAAAGTCCCCTGGTCGATGCCCGGGGTGGTGGGCCAGGCGCGCCGGGTGACGGCCCTGATACGGGCGACCAACTCCCGTACGCCGAAGGGCTTGGAGAGATAGTCATCCGCACCGAGTTCCAGGCCGAGCACGCGGTCGACCTCGTCGCTCCGGGCGGTGATCATGATGATGGGAATCTGGGAGCGGGCTCTGAGGGCCCGGCAGACGTCGATGCCGTCCATGTCGGGGAGCCCCAAGTCCAGCAGTACCATCTCCGCTCCGGCGGCGGCCAGGCCGTCGGCGCCGGTACGGGCGTGGTCCACGGTGAACCCGAAGCGGTTCAGCCCCTCCACCACCGGTCCGGCCACCCGGTCGTCGTCCTCGATGAGCAAGACACGCATCTCGACAGGGTCACAGACCTCGGATCCGCCGGGTGGCGAAATCACCGGAACCGCTCAAGAGTTGATGACACCGATAAGGCTCTCCCGAGGTGGTCAGCCTTCGTTTTCCTCGGTGCCCTCCTCCTTGGTCTTGACGACCTTGAAGCTCTTGTCGAGGTAGACCTCTATCGATGTGCCGTCGGCCTTCTTCACCTCGACCGCGTAGAGACCGGGGTTCTCCTGGTCCTCTTCCGACTTCAGGACAGTGCCGGGGTGCGCGGCCACCGCCGCCTTCTCGGCCTTGGACTTGATCTCCCCGGTCAGGGGCGGCTCCACCTTTCCGTCGTCGTCACCACCGCCTGCCTCGCCACCCGCGGCACCACCCTCGGCTGCGGCGTCCCCGGCCGGGGCGGAGGATTCGGCCGCCGTGTCCTTCGCGTCGTCCTTCGAGTCCGAGCCGCCGCAGGCGGAGAGCGAGAGCACGAGGGCGATGGCCGGGACGGCGGCAAGCGCGCGGATCTTGGCGTTCATAAGGGTCCTCCGGGGAAAGTGGGCGGCAACCGCCAATCGGCGAACGGACCGCCGAGTTCTGGCGTCCGCGAATGCCAAAACCCTAGAACCGCGCACTACAACGCATAGCCAGTGTGGTGACAGCGTGGAGTAAGGGATCCGATAAGAATTCTCAGCGCCTGCCGTCGGTTCGTTTACTCTCTCTCAGCGCCTGGCGACTGCTCTCTCAGCGCCTGGCGACCGGCGACACCGTGCATACGTGGCACACCGACGTCACCTCAAAGCGGCCTCGCAGGCGTACGACGAGCGGCGCGGTGGCCGATGGTCTGGCCGCCGTCGATGAGGAACTCCCCGCCCGTGGTGTACGAGGCGTCGTCGCTCGCGAGGAAGAGCACCATGCGGGTGACCTCCTCAGGCTCCCCGATGCGGGGTACCGGCTGGTGGGCGAAGAGGTCGGGGGAGGCCGCCTCGCCCATCGGTGTGCGGATGACGCCCGGGTGGACGGAGTTGACGCGCGGCACATAGCCGACGCTGCCGGCGAAGCCCGCCATACCGGTGGCGGAGGAGACGTTGACGACCGCGCCGTGGCCACGCTCGCACATACCGGGGAGGACCGTGTGCATACCGAGGAAGGCGCCCACCAGGTTGACGTCGAGGATCTGCCGGAAGTGCTCGGGAGACTGCTCTTCCACACTGCCACGGTGGATGATCCCCGCGTTGTTGACCAGGACGTCCACCGGGCCGAGGGTGTCCTCGACCGCGCGGACGACGGACTGCCATCGCGTTTCGCCGGTGACGTCGAGGTGGCAGTACCGCGCCTGGGGGAGCTCGGCGGCCAGGGCCTCTCCCTCGTCGTCGAGGAGGTCGCAGATGGCGACCCGGGCACCTTCCGCGGCCAGCCCACGGGCGTGCGAGGCGCCCATGCCCCGGGCTCCGCCGGTGACGATCGCGACTTTTCCTTCGAAGCGCATGGTGAACTTCCCTTCCGTATCGACGAGTCGGACTCATCGGGGCGCTGAGCGGCATCCACCTCAAGGACGGCCGAAGGACTCGATGATCGTGGCGGCTTCCGGCGTCATGACCGCCTCGGCGATCACCTGGGCCTCTTCCCTGCCTCTCCGCTCACGCGAGGTGACCCAGCTGGTGCGCAGCAGGTGTTTGGTCCGCCCGAGGGCGAACGTCGGTCCCGCGGCGAGCCGTTCGCCGAGTCGGAGTGCCCGTTCGCCGAGCGCCGTGTCGTCGACCACTTCATTGACCAGCCCCCAGGCCGACGCTTCCTCCGCGGTCAGTGTCCGGCCCGTGAGGGCGAGTCCGAGTGCGCGCTGTTGGCCGATCGCGCGGGGCAGGAGGTACGAGACACCGCAGTCGGGTGTCAGTCCGGCGTCGGCGTAGGCGAGGAGGAACTTCGTCGACGCCGCCGAGACGATCACGTCGCAGCTCAGCATCAGCGCCAGACCGGCACCCGCCACGGCCCCCTGGACCGCGGCGACGACCGGCTTGTCCAGCGCCGCGAGCCGTTGCAGGGCGAGATCGAGGGTGATGGCCAGTTCCTCCAGGTAGGCCTCCCGGTCCGGCGCGGCGGCCATCGCGGTCACATCGCCCCCCGCGCAGAACCGCCGGCCCTCGCCGCGGACGAGTACCGCTCGCACGGCGGGGTCGGCCGCCCGGTCCACCGCCGCGGTGAAGGCACGCGCCGTGGGCAGGTCCACGGCGTTCGCGTGAGCCGGCCTGGCCAGGGTGATACGGGCCACGTCTGCCGCGCAGTCATAGCGCACGAGGTCGTCTGTCATGGCAACGCACACTCACTCACGCTCGGAGGGACGGTCGTCGGAGGAACGGTCCTCGGAGGAACGGTCGTGGGAGGGTCGGAGATGCCGGGCCAGCAACTGGGCGAGATGGGTGCCGCGGACACCGGCGAGCTGGTCGAGTTGGGTCCGGCAGGAGAACCCGTCGGCCAGGACGACCGCGTCCGCCTCCGCCTTCCGCACGGCCGGAAGCAAAGCCGTCTCCGCCACGGCGGCGGAGATCTCGTAGTGTCCCCGCTCGACGCCGAAGTTCCCGGCCAGCCCGCAACAGCCGCCGACGGTCCGTACGGTGGCGCCGGCGTGTCCGAGCAGTTCGGCGTCGGCGGTCCAGCCCATGACGGCGTGCTGGTGGCAGTGCGGCTGTGCGATGCCGCGCACGCCGTCGAGCCGCGGTGGTGTCCATGTAGTGGTGGCCGTCAGCAGTTCGGCCAGTGTGCGCGTCGCGGTTCGTACCTCTGTGGCGCGGGGGTCGCCGGGCAGCAGTTCGGCGGCGTCCTTGCGCAGTACCGCGGTGCAGGACGGCTCCAGCCCGACGACGGGGATCCCTTCCTCCAGGGCGGGTTCGAGCGCGTCCAGGCTGCGCCGCAGTTACTGACTTCGGCGTCTTGGGGTTATCTGTGTCGGGGCTGGTGACGCGGTCCGTCTGAGCTGGTACGCCGGAGGCATGCGGTATCCGGACGGGGGCGGGCTGACCGCCGAGCAGCGCAAGCGCCGGGAAGAGGTACGGATGCGGGCTGTTGACCTCTTCGAGGAGGGTGTGGAAGTCCCGTGCAGTGCCCGGGAGTTACGGGTGAGCGAGAAGTCGGTCTACCAGTGGCGCCGCGCCTGGAGGACGGGCGGACGCGAGTCGCTGCGTTCCAAGGGCCCCTCCGGCTACGACTGCCGGCTCGGCCCTCACCTGCAGGCCAAGCTCGCGACCTGGCTCGACGAGGGGCCGGCCGCGCACGGCTGAGCGGACGACCAGGTGTGGACCGCCGCCCGGGTGCGCACGCTGATCGGGCGGAAGTTCCACATGTCGTACAGCGTCTCCGGGGTGACCCGGCTGCTGCACCGGATGGGCTACAGCGTGCAGATGCCGGCCCGGCCCGCCGCCGAACGGGACGAGGACGCGGTCACCGCATGGCGGGAGGTGACCTGGCAGGAGGTAAAACCCTCCGGGCGGCGACCGGCGCGTTCGTCTGCTTCGAGGACGAAGCGGGCGTGACCGGTCGGCCGCCCAAAGGCCGCACCTGGGGCCGCCGCGGGACCACCCCGACGGTCAAGGTGTCCCGCCGCAGCCGGGGACGGCTCTCGGTGGCCGGGCTGCTGTGCTACCGGCCCGGCCTGCCCGCCCGCCTGTGCTACCGGCTTCGCCGACACACCGGCCGCAAGGGCGAGCGCCGCTCGCTGGGCGAGACGGACTACATCCGCCTTCTCGACGGCACCCACCAGTTGCTCAAAGCCCCGCTGATCGTGGTGTGGGACCGGCTGAGCACCCATACCTCCAAGTCAATGAAGGCGCTCGTGGCTGAGCGGGACTGGCTCACGGCGGTCCTGCTGCCCGGGTACGCGCCCGAACTCAACCCGGTCGAGGGCCTGTGGGCGCACATCAAGCGGAGCCTGGCCAACCTGGCCACCCGCACCCTCGGCGAACTGGAGACACTGCTCCGCAGGCGACTCAAGGCACTGCAGTACCGGCACGGCATCCTCAGCGGATTCTTTGCCGGGACCGGCCTCGCTCTCGACAGACCGAACTGGCCTGGAAGCGCCGAGGTCAGTTGCCGACGGAGATGACGTGTCCGGTGCAAGCGGGGTTCGTGGCGGCGTCCAGCATTGCGGTGGCGAAGTCGGCCCTGGTTATCTGGAAGCCGCCGAGGACGTTACGGTCGACGCCGCCACGGTAGCCGCCTTTGCTCTGGCGGTCAGTCAGCCGTCCGGCCCTGACGATCGTCCAGGGTACGCCGGAGGCGCGGACGATCTGTTCGGCCCGGCGCATGTCCTCGATCATGTGCCGGAGCAAGGGGGCCAGAACGACCGGCTTGACGAAGAAGCGGGTGAGCGGGTCGTCGCCGGGGCCTGGTGCCATTGCGCTGTTGCTCGCGAGGACGAGCCGCGGCTCGCGGTGACTACCGGCCCGGATCGCGGTGGTGAGGATATCCACGGTCTCGGTGCACACGCGGGTGGGGTGCTTCAGATCGCGGGTGCCGATCGCGCTGAGGACGGCGTCGCGTCCGGCGATGGCCGCCGTGGCGGCCGTGGCGTCCACCGCGTGCGTCTCGACGATGGCGATTCGATCCCGCAGGTCGGGCGGCAGCCTGGTCGCGTCGCGGACCATGGCGGTCACCTCGTGGCCGGCATCGACGGCTTGGCGGACGATCTGGCAGCCGGTTCCGCCGGTCGCGCCGAGAACGGTGAGTTTCATAGGAGCCCCTGGGTTAGTAAATATTCACTCACCACTAGAGTGGGTAAGCACTCACTCACCTGTCAAGGGGGATCATGAACGCGCGGGAGCGGATCCTGGACGCGGCTGCCTCGGTCATGCGGGAACATGGCGTCGCCCACGCGACGACCAAGCAGATCGCGCGCGCGGCGGGTTACTCCGAGGCACTGCTCTACAAGCACTTCCGCGACAAGGAGGAGATCCTCCTGCATGTCCTGCAGGAACGGATGCCCGTCTTTCCCGGCGGAGCCGTTCCCGGCGAGGGGACCGTGGAGGCCAACCTGGTCGCGGTGGCCCACGGCGCGCTGCGCTTCTACCTCCACGCTTTCCCGATGATGGCGTCCATGGTGGCCCAGCCCCAGCTGATGGCGGCGGCCCGCGAAACCCTGACCCGATACGGCGCCGGCCCGCAGCACCCGGTCCGCATGCTGGCCGACTACCTCCAGGCCGAGCAGCACCTTGGCCGTGTCTCGGCTGACAGCACTCCCGAGGCTGCCGCAGCGCTCCTCATGGGCGCCTGCTTCCAACAGGCCTTCCTGCGCTACTTCGGTGGCGGCCCCGACTTCCCCGAATCAGCCGCCGCCGGTCTCGTGCACGGCCTGCTCCCCGCCCTGCTGCCCTGACCGACCAAAGCCCACCAACAAGAACACGACCTCACACTCAAGCGAAGCCTAACCTCAGCGAACTGCCGACCCTGCCCCGCAGACAGCTCAAGGCACCGCACCCGCACCACGTCCTCGGCGGAGCCCTCACTGGGATACGTCTCGACCGATAGATCGCACAGACCCCGAAGCGCCGAAGTCAGTAAGCGCGGGCGCCGTCGAGCTGGCCGGTGGAGATCCAGGTCAGCCCGCAGCAGACGGGCCCTTCGGTGAGCCGCACGGCGTACCCGGCGTCCTCGATCACCGTCACGGCCGCCTTCCCGACCTCCGGGCTGAAGTGGTCGGTGAAGGTGTCGACCCACAGGAGCACCGGATTCCCGGTGGCGGCGGGCCGCCCGGCGAACCACTGCCGGAAGGTGGGGGTGGCGAACGCGGGCAGCTCCCGGCGGGTGTCGACGCCTCCCAGCCGCTTGACGAGCGCCGCGGGCCACGGCCTGCTCAGCACGGCGTTGGCCACGCGGGGCAGGCGTGAGGCCAGGCGTGCCCAGCGGGGCAGCCATCCCAGAGCGTAGTGGGCGGCAGGTCTGATCCGGCGGCGGTAACGCTGGTGCCATGTCCACACCCGCCGGGCAGTCGGACGAGCAGCCCTTGCAGGACAGGCACAGGTCCAGTGCCTGCGCCACGTCGTCCGAGCGGAACCCCGGGATCAGCGAGCCGTTCGCGACCTCCTGGAGCGCCCGGGCCCGGCCTGGACCGGAAGCGGCCACGCTCCGGCTTGGAGCTCCGTCAGCCCTTGCGGGCCCTGACCTCCTCGGTGAGCCGGGGAACGACCTCGAAGAGGTCGCCGACCACGCCGTAGTCGACCAGGTCGAAGATCGGGGCCTCGGCGTCCTTGTTGATGGCCACGATGGTCTTCGAGGTCTGCATACCGGCCCGGTGCTGGATCGCACCCGAGATACCGGCCGCGATGTACAACTGCGGCGAGACCGTCTTACCCGTCTGACCGACCTGATGGGTATGCGGATACCAGCCCGCGTCCACCGCCGCACGCGAAGCGCCGACGGCCGCGCCGAGGGAGTCGGCCAGGGCCTCCACGACGGGGAAGTTCTCCGCACCGCCCACACCACGCCCACCGGAGACCACGATCGCCGCCTCGGTCAGCTCCGGACGACCCGTCGACTCACGCGGCGTACGCGACACCACCTTCGTCCCCGTGGCCTGCTCCGAGAGGGACACCTCCAGCACCTGAACCGCACCCGCGGCCGCGGCCACCTCCGGAGTGGCCGAGTTCGGCTTGACCGTGATGACCGGCGTACCCCTGGACACCCGCGACCGGGTGGTGAACGCGGCGGCGAACACCGACTGCGTCGCCACCGGACCCTCCTCCCCCGCCTCCAGATCGACCGCGTCGGTGATGATGCCCGACCCGATACGCACCGCCAGCCGGGCCGCGATCTCCTTGCCCTCCGCGGAGGACGGGACAAGCACCGCTGCCGGGGAGACCGCCTCGTACGCGGCCTGGAGCGCGTCCACCTTCGGCACCACAAGGTAGTCGGCGAACTCCGGCGCATCCGCGGTCAGCACCCGCGCCGCACCGTACTCGGCGAGGACGGACGCGGTGTTCTCGGCACCGGAACCGAGGGAGACGGCGACGGGCTCGCCGATGCGGCGGGCCAGGGTCAGCAGCTCCAGGGTGGGCTTGCGGACGGCACCGTCCACGTGGTCGACGTAGACAAGGACTTCAGCCATGGGAATCGCTCT
>NZ_JBHYVB010000059.1:49441-55182 GCF_042750115.1 Streptomyces sp. NPDC059455 | reverse complement strand
CCTCCATCAGGGCCGAGACGATGGTCTCCAGGCGGGCGTCGGTGTCGAACAGGTGCCCCCCGGCGGTGGCGGGGGGGGGGGCCCGGCCGCCCGGGGGGGTCCCCCCCGCCCCCCCCCCGGTGGCGGGGGGGGGGGCCCCGTCGGCTTTACTGGCGCCGTGGCGGGGAAGCGGCGGGGGCGTCGGGGATGGGATGACGGGGGCGTCGGTTGGGATGGGACGGCTGGGGGCCTTCGTGTTTCACTCTCGCAAACGAATAGCTTGCACAGGCAAAGTTGAGCGGGCCGGCCGAGCCGGGTTGAACGAGCCGACCAGGCCGGGGTTGAGCGGGCCGACCGGCCGGTACGACGAGGAGTGACGCGCGATGAAGGACCGCCGCAAGGTCAGGGCCGGTCTCACCATGGCGGCGGCGCTGTGCGCGGTGGCCGCGGCACCGGGGACGTCCCTCGCCGACAGCGCCGCCGGGGCCCGGGCGTACGAGACCCGCGGCACCCGGATATCCGGCTCCGACGGTGACGCGGGCGCCCCTTCTCTGGCGGCCGGCCGCACCTATGTCGACAGCGTCGGGCCGGGCGAGAAGCGGTACTACGGCGTGACGCTCGACACGAAGTCAGCCGCCTATGTCTCGGCGGTCGCGGCACCCCGGCCGGGCGCGGAGGTGACCTCGTACCGCGATGGCGTGAAGGTGACCCTGGAGAGCCCCGACGGGGGCGTCTGCGGCACCGCCTCCCCGAAGATCGAGACGAGCGGTGTGGCCTATCCCCTGGCCGACTACGCCTCCCGCCAGATCGACTCCGGCCCGGCCTCCTGCCACCAGGCGGGGCGCTATGTGGTGACCGTGGAGCGCCAGGACGGGTCACCGGACCCGGAGCGCTGGCCCGTGGAGCTCCGGCTGATGGTGGAGCCACCGGTGAAGGGCGGGGCCACGGGGGCGGCCCCGGAGGGGAGTTCGAGCTCGCCGTCGCCCGAGGCGCCGGACGGCACCCCGTTACCGAGGCGCGGCGGGCGCGGCTTCACCGACGCGCCGACCCTGGGGACCGGGGTGTGGCGGGACGAGATCACGCCGGGGGAGACGCACTTCTACCGGGTGCCCGTGGACTGGGGGCAGCGCCTCTCCGCCGTCGCCGAACTGTCCGCCGACGGCAAGGACCAGAGCACCCGTCTGCTCGACCGCGCCCTGGCGCTGCACGCCTACAACCCGGCGCGCGGACTCGCGAAGCGCGGCACCCCCGCCGCGCAGGACGGCGAGCCGCCCCGCACCCAGGTGGCCACAGCGCCGGTGGCCTACGGAAACCGGTATGCGAACACCGGCTCCACGGTCCGCGCGATGAGCTTCAGCGGTGGGTACTTCCTGGCGGTCACCCTCAACCCGCCACAGGTGGCACCGCATCTGAACAGCTCGGTGCCGGTCGTGCTGCGGGTACGGGTCGCGGGCGACGCGCGCGGCGGGCCCGCCTACGACAAGGACCCGGTCAAGGCGGGGTTCGGCCTCACGGCGGCCGACCGGCGGGCGGCCAGGAGCCATCCGCTCGCGGCGGACGGCGACCGGATGGGGAGTTCCGGCTCCGGCGCCGCCGACTCGAAGGACGCACTGCGGGTGGTGGGGTACGCGGGGATCGGCACCGGGACAGCGCTGGTGCTCGGGCTCGGGGCGTGGACGCTCACCGCCCGGCGGCGGGCCTCGGCGCAGCAGCGGTACGGGCCGCCGCCTGCTTGGTAGTTGGGGTCTGGGGCCTGCTTGGGGGCGGGCCCGGGGCCTGCTTGCGGGCGGACCCCGGGGCCTGCTTGCGGGCGGACCCCGGGGCCTGCTTCGTGGTTGCGGCCTGGGGCGGGGTCAGCCCGCTGCCACCAGCGCCCATGCGCCGATGGCGAAGCACAGCGCCGCCACGATCAGGATCGAGAGCGTCGCTTTCCGGGACGGTCCGGGGCGCCGCCGCGTCGCGGAGGGAACCCGCGGCCGCTCCGCGGTGTATGGACGAGTAGAAGGAAAGTCACGCGGGGGCGGCGTCGGTGTCGGGGTCGGCGTGGGTGTCGGCGTTGGCGTCGGTGTCGGCGTGTGAGCCGCGTTCGGAGCGGGAGCGGGGGTGGGCGTATGCGGGTGCGGGTGCTGCACCGGCTGTACGGGGTGTGGAGGCTGCTGTTGTGCGTGGTGCGGGTGGCGCACGGGCGGCTGTGGGGCCGGTGGGATCGGGGCCGCCGTGGATGGGGTCGGCGGGGTCAGCGGGTGGGGTATCGACGGCCGCTGGACCGGCGGGGGCGGAGTCGAGGGCTGGGCGGTCGGCGGCGGGGGCGTCGGCGTCGGTGGGCCCGCGGGCCGCGGCGGTGGGGTCTGGTGCGGTGGGGTCCGGTTCAGGGGCGTCTGGGCGTGCGGGGGTCCGGGGTGCCGGACTTCGGCCGACGAGGCGCCGGAGGACGGAGTCCCTGGAGACCCGGGGGCCTCGGTGTGCGGGGCGCGCGACTGATCATTGCGGGGGAGCGGCGGCGGGAGGGTGAAGCTGCCGGTGTCGGACATGGACGGACGCGGGGCGGCCGGCTGCTGGGGAGCGGCCGTGTCGGAGCCGGGGGCTGCCTCGGCGGCGGGGTCCGAGCCGGCGGCGGACCGGGGCCGGGACGGCGCCGCGCCATTGCCCTGGGGCGGGTCGGCCTTCGCGTGGCGGCGGCGCGGCCGGGTGGGGCCCTCGGGGCCGAATCCGCTGGGCAGTGGCCCGAGTTGGTCGAAGACCTCGATGGCATCGTCGTCCAGGTCGGCCTCGGGCAGCAGGTCGACCGCGGTCGCCAGCGCCTTCCGCGCGCCCGTGGCGGTGCGGAAGCGGTTCTCGGGGTCCGGCTGCAGCAGCCCCGCGATCACCTGCCACAGCGGTTCGGGCACCGCGGTGGGCGCGTTCGGCACCCCCTGCTCGAAGAGCTTGACGAGCGCCTCCCCGTCCGGCTTGTGCCCGGTGATCAGATAGAGCGCCACCAGCCCGACGGCGAAGAGGTCCGCCGGGAAGTCGGGGTCGTCGCCCATCATCTGCTCGGGCGCGAAGTAGCCGGGCGTGCCCATCACGTAGTTGGCCTCGGTGAGGCGCGGCTCGCCCTTGGTCAGCGCGATGCCGAAGTCGGACAGCCGGACGTGCGGCCGCCCGGTCCCGGTGGATTCCAGCAGGATGTTCGCGGGTTTGATGTCCCGGTGCACCACGCCCTCGGCGTGCACCGCGGCCAGTCCGGAGAGCAGCTGGTCGATCAGGGTGCACACATAGCGGGGCGGCAGCGGGCCGTAGTCCCCGATCAGATGGGCGAACGAGCCGCCGCCCACCAGGTCCATGGTGAACAGCACCTTGTCGTCGTCGGCCGCCCAGCTGGCCGGTGCCAGCACATGGGGGTGATCGATCCGCAGGGCCTGTTCCCGGACGAAGCGCAGCAGCGTATGAGCGTCACGTTGCTGGAGCACCTTCGCTGCCACGTACCGTCGGCGGCGGTGGTCCCAGACGCGCCATACCGCGCCCACGCCCCCACGCCCGATCGGGTCCACCAGCTCGTACCGGCCCGCGAAGATCTCACCCATCGCGCCGTGCCCGCCCCGTCATCGACTCGTCAGCAGTTCAGCCCGTCAGCTCTGGTGCGCCTCGTAATGGGCGACCGCCTCGGCGGTCCGCCCGGCGCCATACACACGGAGAAACTCTGCCAGCTCCGGGTGGGTGGGGGCGAGGGAGTCGGCGGCATCGATGATGTCCCCCGCGGCCGCCACGGACCGCAGCAGCGACTGGATCTCGCGCACCACTCGCCGTACGGTCGGGGCGCCCGTGCTCGCCGTGGTCTGGGTGGAGTTGAGGACCGAGCCGCCCGCGGACTTCTTGATCTCCTCCATGCGCTCCGCGGCCTCGGCGGCGCTGACCCTGCCATCCGCCGCCTGACTGGACAGCTCCTGCAGCGCCTGCACTCGCTGGACCACGGCGGGGTTGCCGATTTTGGCGCGCTGGCCGCTCATGAGCTGCGAGAGCATGGGCGCGGACAGACCGAGGACGGCGGCGAGACGGGCTTGGTTCAGACCGAGATCGTCGATGAGACGGCGAAAGAGCGCCCCCAGCGGCTCCCCGTACCAGCTGCGCTGAAGCTCCCGTGCGCGCGCGGTGGCATCCTGCTGTGTTGCGTCCATCTCGCTCTCCCCTTCGCTTCGCTGCCGCGAATCTTGCGTGGCATCCTACGGAGAGCGCTACGCGCGAGCGATACCCGGTCGGGAATGCTGGTCGGTAGCAGGTATCCTGATCGGCGAAGGGGCCTTAGCTCAGTTGGTAGAGCGCCGTCTTTGCATGGCGGATGTCAGGAGTTCGACTCTCCTAGGCTCCACCTCCATCACCAGCCAGGACGCCGGACAGGTGTCCTGGCTGATGCGTTTTCGCCCCTGATATCGGTGTTGCCACTCTTGTCATTGCCCGGCGCAACACCCGCGGGATGCTCCAGGGTGTTTTCCACAACTCGGGCAGATCGCCCGGGAGTCGTCTGATCGGCGCGGTGCGCCGTACAGGGGGACACGATGAGTGTGCTGCATCCGCTGGGCGAGAACCTGCCCGAGGAGTGCCGGGCGTTCGCTGTGGAGCTGAGGAAGCTGTTCCTGGGGCTGGGGGTCTCGCTGCGCAGATACGCGGTGCGGCGGCACCGCGATCCGAGCACCATCTCGCGGTTCCTGAACGGCACCCGCATCCCGCCGTGGGAGTTCGTCTTCGATCTGTTCACCGATCTCGCCGAGCGGCGGGGCGTCGCCCCCACCCCGGCCGCCATCGAGCTGGTGCGGGAGCTGCACCGGGCCGCGGTCCGCACCAGCCGCTCCTCCGGACACGCCATGGAGATCCTGCAGATCCAGCTGGCCGACGCCGACCGGGACGCGCGGGTCTCCATGGCGCACCAGGATGTGCTGGGCGAGGCGCTGCTGGACCTCAAGCACCGCATCGCCGATCTCGAGGTGCGGCTGAACCAGGCCGAGGCGGCATGGGCGACGGAGCGCGCCCGGGCGGACGCGCTGGAGCGGGACATCCCGGACCGGAAGGAGCTGATCAAGGAGCGGGATCTGCTTCAGCAGGAGGTGCGGCGGCTCACCGAGGAGCTGGACGAGGTGCGGCTGCGGGGGCGGCTGGCGGAGGAGCGCTGTCTGGTCCTGGAGCGGCAGCTGGCCATGGTGGAGTCCCAGCGCCCGGCCGCGGTGCCACAACAGGAGGAGGAGCCCATGGGACGGGAAGGGCCCGCGGCGCCTCAGCGGGCCATGGGGCCACGGCCGAAGATCCTCGTGGTGGACGACCAGCAGAACAATCTGCTGGCCATGGAGGCCGTGCTGGCCACGCTCGACCAGGAGCTGGTGACCGCGACCTCCGGGCAGGAGGCCCTCAAGGCGCTGCTCGACCATGACGACTTCGCGGTGATCCTGCTGGATGTGCAGATGCCCGAGATGGACGGCTATGAGACGGCGGCCCATATCAAGCGGCGTTCCCGCAACCGCGACATCCCGATCATCTTCCTCACCGCGATGGGTTCCGATCCCGAGCACTCCTCGCGGGGCTATGCGGCCGGTGCCGTGGACTACATGGCCAAGCCGTTCGACCCCTGGGCGCTGCGGGCCAAGGTCTCGGTCTTCACCGAGATCTTCCTGGAGCGGCGGCAGCGCCGCTCCCAGGGGGAGGACCCGGCGGACTGAGCCGGAGCCGAAGAAAAGGAGCCGGAGAAGAAGAAAAGGAGCCGGAGAAAAGGACGAGGGGCGGGGGTTCAGCGGATA